>JAWKUA010000024.1 GCA_041398785.1 Planctomycetaceae bacterium
ACATTCTTCAGAAAGATGTCATCTTATGAGTTGATTCCGTTTAAGACAGTCGCTGGCCCCGTGTTTCGATATCTCGTCGACCTCTGCACGCTTCTATTCCTTTCCTTCTACAACAAAGTCTCCTTGGATTGGCCAATGAAAACTGACTGAGTCCAAGTCCGCGACAGGAGGCCACGACTCTCGACCCGCAACCCAGTCGCTAACCGTTTGTGGCCTGACCACGAAATCATCTGCATCAAGAAGAGCGAGACCGACGATCGGGCCGAGGTGCGCTGCGCTTTCGAAGGGTCGCGAAAAGTCCAGTCGATGTTTCTCGATACCGTACTGAGGGTCAAAGTAAATGTAGCAGCGCGCTCCCGCGGACTGAAGGAACGGTCTGGATATCTCAAGTTCGATGTATGTCGATGGAAACGGATGATAACCTAACCCGGAATTGCGTCTCAGTTTGGAAGATTGCTCCCAAGCTCGTGGTATTACACCTTGACGGAGTAGATCTTGTAACCATGAATGTGCCGTCACACGGGCCTTGAGCCATTCAAATAGTAGCTTCTTCCGCCGCTCAGCCTCATTGGAATCATCACTGATCTCCTCAAAGACAAGATCTTCGTCGAGCCTGTCGAGCGAACCCAAGTATTCGGCTGCTCTCCGAAATGTATCAGCCGAAGAGTGTTTGCTGCGAACTATCTTAGTCGCCCTAGCCACGGAAAGTGGACCAACGCTTGGCGTCGACATCGATAACACACTGATGAGCGCTGCCGAAGTAGCTGCTACACAGAGAAGAATCGATTTGTGATTCGGAAACCATCGATCTGTCCCATCATGCAGCATTAGAGCCCTCCGGTTCTTCGAGATCAAACACTTTGTTCTCTTTGCAACAGTCCCGCTCGATGCAGAATATACGCTCGTCACCACTGGATGGCACCGACTTCCGGTCGGAAGTCTCCACCTTGACGACCTGCTTGAAGAGTCGGTTCCTTCAGGGAATGGCAGAGTTTATCGAATAGTTCTTGAGGCCCGGCGGGCCGACACAACCTAAGCCGGTGGCGTCAGCCACCGGATCGTCAGCAAATCGTCCAATGAGCCCCGGAGAAGCGACACAACGCGAGTGAGCCAGCCACGACTGGCAGCTCCCGCACTCCCTGCCGAGCGACTGTTCCGCAGAGACACTTTTTCAGCCAGTCTCAGCGAACTCGTCGCCATGCCTCAGAAAATCCATCACGCACCTGCCGTTCCATCCGCCAATCACATTCTCTAGAAAGATGTCATCTTATGAGTTGATTCCGTTTAAGACAGTCGCTGGCCCTGTATTCCGCTATCGTTCGTCGCGCCAGAGATTCTTGCGGAAGACACTATTTCCTTCCAGTTGTCGGATTGACGTCGTCACCTATTTCACATCGCAGTGTCGCAAGCCGCCCGTCGGTCTCCCTGCGTACTGAAACAACGCCTCTGATAGGCTCAATCGTATATGGTAGCCGCTTTGCACGTTCTAGGTTGATCGTTCTGGACGTCCAAGCATTTCGAATCCCCCAATGTATGCAGTGTTTTCGCCACGGCAACGTCAAATCGTAGTTGGCATGCCTGCCCATGACTGCTTTCAGCAACGTGCAGTCAGAGTCGTGGCAACACAACACCCAGAGTAAGAGAACAACAACAACTGTGATGCCAAGCTTAGTTTTCACTGCGGACTACTCTCGTAGGAATGCCAAAGGTGTTGAAACCGTTTACTGAATCCAAGAATGCAAAAGGTGTCAGAAACCGTTTAATGAACCCAGCGGGCAAATTGTGAACAACGGTTCCTGACACCTTATTGCCCTGACACCTTTACCGCTCCCCCACCTTTATCGCTCCTCTGACACCTTTTTCGCTCCCTCGCTGCCACGGAATACGATTCCTCCAGACGCATGGTCGGATTCTGCCCTCCAGTTCTCAATTCTCGCGCCTGCAACTGGTCGATTTGACGGTTTGCCGCCGCGAGCTGAAGAATGCAAAAGGTGTCAAGAATGCAAAAGGTGTCAGGAACCGTTTACTGTAGGAATGCCAAAGGTGTCAGGAACCGTTTACTGAATCCAAGAATGCAAAAGGTGTCAGGAACCGTTTACTGAATCCAGCGGGCAAATTGTGAACAACGGTTCCCTGACACCTTTACCGCCCCCGCGCCTGCAACTGGTCGATTTGACGGTTTGCCGCCGCGAGCTGAAGAATGCAAAGGTGTCAAGAATGCAAAGGTGCCGAACCACATTGTAGGAATGCCAAAGGTGTCAGGAACCGTTTACTGAATCCAAGAATGCAAAAGGTGTTGTAAAACCGTTTACTGAATCCAGCGGCAATTGTGAACAACGGTTCCTGACACCTTTACCGCTCCCCTGACACCTTTACCGCCTCCCCCACCTTTATCGCTCCTCTGACACCTTTTTCGCTCCTCGCTGCCACGGAATACGATTCCTCCAGACGCATGGTCGGATTCTTGCCCCCTCCAGTTCCTCAATTCGCGCCTGCAACTGGTCGTGGATTTGACGGTTTGCCGCCGCGAGCTGAAGAATGCAAAAAAGGTGCTGGCGAATGCAAAAGGTGTCAGGAACCGTTTACTGAATCCAGCGGCAATTCAGGAACAACGTTCCTGACACCCTTTATCGCTCCCTCATCGTTGTCACGGCTCTGGCTCTTCCGAACCTCTTCACCGTGTGCAGCCAGATTTCCACCGACGTTCCCAGCCGATCCAGAACCGGCGGAGCGTTCTCCGAAATCACGCCGCTTGCCGGGGCGAAGCTGGCGACCGGTCCAGTCGACGAGTTGCAGGTACTGGCCAAAGTCATCGGCAGGCGTTTTGTTGGTGGCTCGGCGAGAATTGGATTTTTCGCGGACCTTCTTTCGCTTCGGATCCAATTCCACCGGAGCCAGCCAGCCGGCTTTCGGACCGCGTTCCACGCGAACGTCCTGCGCGTCAGGCGTCGAGACTTCATCGGCCGACTTCAGATCGGCTGCGCGTTCCCTGCACGCTGGTGAACTCGCTTTCTTCGGGAGTCTCTGCCGTGCCGGTCGCACGTTCAGGTCGATGTACACCATGCACGCGGCAATCGCTTCTTCATTGGGTACACCCTCAGCCTGAAGCGTGTCCCTCCCAAAACCGACCTGTGCATTCGTCTTCGGCGTTGGCCATGCGGGCGATGACCTCCGACATGCACCGCATGAACCACGACACGCTCGACAGCCGCTTGCGGCGTTCTTCCAGCGTCGCGGCATCGCTGGTGATCGCGTTAAGGTCCGTCTCGGCCGGTTCCGCGGCCGACCCGTCCTGATTGCGCTCGTTGCGGGAATAAAGCTCACCACCGCCGAGCCACTTCTTCACCGACCACCCCGCCACCACATCTGGCCGAGTCTCTCAACACGACATGAAAGTGGTTGCTCATCACAGCGAACCCCATGACTTCTCGACGCCGAACACCCCGGCCAGGAATTCCAGCCGGTTACGAATCCACTGCCGTCGATGCTCGTAGTCCCGGCCTGACACCGGATCCACCCCACACAAGAACTCCCCGCCTCACACAGCGGCGGACGCAGTGAACCACCTGAATCTCAACTTCCGACAACACTTCCCGACGGTTTAGCGCGTGCCATGACGAAAGCCTCGAACAACTGGAAATTCAATGAAAACAGAATCGACCGAGCTTGACGGCATGGAACGTAACCGCCAAACTGCGACGCGTCAACCATGGATGGCCCCGCCCCCGTCGGTCGATGCTCGTAGTCCCGGCCCGACACCGGATCCACCCCACACAAGAATCCCCTGCCTCACACAGCGGTTGACGCAGTGAACCACCTGAATCTCAACTTCCGACAACACTTCCCGACGGTTTACGCGTGCCATGACGAAAGCCTCTCGAACAACTGGAAATTCAATGAAACAGAATCGACTGAGCTTGACGGCACGGGAACGTAACCGCCAAACTGCGACGCGTCAACGGCGGATGGCCCCGCCCCCGTCGGATGGCCCCGCCCCCGTCGGAAATCACCGAAGGCCCGGCTGAGGTCTCTCAGCACGGTGCACTCGACGTTGATCCACAGTATTTGATCAAAAGGCGATTTGAACAGGAAGTTCGGCTTCGAATTGAGGGACTTGATCCTGTCCGGGCCCGGCATTCGTGGCAACATCTTCGGGACCGGCAGCAGATGAACGTCGTACTCGTCGCGGCACCATCTGCGTTGATCGGTTGTCGTCCGGCAGTCAAAGACGCAATTTCCTGGCTATTATGCTGACGGATCGCCTGAATCAGGAGTTGCAGGTTGTTGAACTGCTCGGAATCCGCAGCTGTGACAATTCCCCTCGGTTCCGAGCGACGCGAAACACGCGTCTCCAGAGTCGTTCAATCGTCCATGGCCCCATTCATCATCCACCACCAGCCGGCGGAGCGCGATACCTTCGTCTCCACATCGACGGCGAATTACCTCGGCGAAACGGCGAAACATGCGGCCGCCTGGCAGTAGAACCAACCCGGTGAATCACCGCTAAAGAGCGCTCGTGCATTCGGCCAAGCGGTAAATTCCGTGCTGTGCCGGATTACCTTCGGTGTCTTCACACAGAACGTTGTCAACAAAGATCCTGAACTGAACCTCATCGTCGAGATTCCAGATCTTTTCGAAAAGATCAGGTACGTGGTCAAATGGGTCGCCCTGCACGAATACTGTGACATCGGCGAGGTCGTCGTATCGCGTAATGATATGATGCAGATAGGTGTCAGCCTCGCGCCCGACGTTGGGAAGGCTGTTCTCGGCGGATGGGAAGTTCCCTTGTTATAGATCGTGATGGGGAGCGATCGAAAGGCGTCGAGCCAACCGTCTGCTCCTGTACCTAGAGACACCAGTTCCAGTTTTGGTCGCCGCGATCGGCAGCGGGAAAGATTGGGAAGTGATCGAAATTCAACCGGAGCGGGCTGCGAACGATAGCCGCAGGTCCGACAGACCGCGCGCGGGTGATTTCCTTGCCGCTTAGCAAACACCAGCGGATGCGTGCAGACAGGAGTGCCAAGGATGTCGGTCCCTGATCGATAGGTGGCAGACAAAGGATGAGCGGTCACTTCAGAGTTCCCGCCAGCATCAACACCGGCGCCGGTTACTCGCACCGAATCCAGTCCCTTAAACTTGTCGACTTCCACGTTCGTCAGGGTTTGGCCGACCCGTGACAGGGCAGGCAGCGAGAAGTCACCTCTGTCACGATCTCTGATCAGTCGACAATGCACTCGTCGTCTTCCTGCCGCCGGATGCAGCGGCAGCTCGGCTTTGCTGCCGGGAAACGGATTCCGTCGCGAATTGACGAAGTTCGGTCGTGTGAGCGTGATTTCCGTGGAGATCGAAGAGAATGCGATCGACTGCCTCCACGCCCTGCATGAAGGAGTGATCCTGATTGCTGACCTCGTACTTCCAGGCACCAAACCGTCCTCGCGAGTAAATTCCGTACTGTTCCAGCTCCTTCAGGCAGGACTCGGCAAGAATCCCGTCGCGGTCGAGTGTGGGGATCGGGTAGCCGTGGTCCAGAACCGTGTGCCAGCGATCAACGACATCGGCGTTCGACGGCAGCAGGCCACATCGCAGCAGTCCGTCCAGACACTCGCTCACCGGATTGCGGAGGCGGTGAGAAACGTATTGGCTTCCGGCAACTTCAGCCATCAGTGACCAGCAGCCTGCCGGAGCCATGCCGGCCGGACTCAGATTGCTCAGGCACGTCACGCGGTAACAGGGAATACTCGGATCAGGGAGGTGTAGAACCAGAACCGGTCACGCAACAGCGGCGGCAGTGTTCCCCGCACTCCGATGCCAACAACGTGAGTTCTCGTATGGCGGAGTTCGGCTGCCCGCTTCGGCCCCTGAGGTTCCAGGATCTGAGCAAGCTGGCTGACCGGCATCGTCGACACCAGGTTCTCCAGCCGATAATCTGCCCGTCGTTTAGTCGAGCAGCAAGCTGCTGACGGCAGCCACGCGCTGGCCATAGTGGATGATCTCGGGTCCGGGAGAAGTGAAGCAACAAAGCGTTGTGATTGCTCCCGGTGCCGCCGGTTCGGGGATAACGAAACCGCACATTCGGCCCCCAGGACGTATTGTCCTCATCGAGACAAATCCCGCGAAGCACGTTCTTCATATCGAGACGCGGGACTCGCTCGTGGATCCAGGAGTAACTCATGTCCTCCAGCGGCCACGCCCAGATCTTGCTGTTGTAGGGACAAAAGAAAGCCCTCGGCGATTCCTCTGAACGTAGCGTAGATCCAGCTGCGAAAATCTTCCGGCGGCGAATCGCTCTTTGACTCAAATGCTTCAAGAAGTCCGCTCACACATTCCCATTTCCGTTGTGGCGGTGCCGCTGGAGATTGTGCTGAAACGGGTAGGGAACACTGATTCCATCGATTTGAATCCAGGTCGATCGTTCGTACTGTACCAGGCGGACGCCGGCATTGCTTCCGCCATACCGGAGCTGTACTTTTCGTAATGAGAAAACTGCAGATGACTACCCAGATCCCACGTGAAACCGCTGTCATCGATAAAATGACGACGCCAGTCCGCCGGGGCGGTCGCCGGCCTCCAGAATCATGACGTCACTGTTGCCAGCGTTCGATCCATCGAAGCGCGGCCTCTAGTCCTGTCGGACCGGCTCCGATAATCAGAAGCTCACGCGCCGCATGAACGCCGTCCGTCTGGTTGGTGAGAATGATCTATCAGTTTCAGATGATTCGTCAAAGTGCCCGGCTTGCCGCAGGAGAATCCACAGGCCGGATCAATGCTGCCAGACAATCGGCCGTCGGCCGCAATCCGGTGGCGACTCCAACACCAGGTACGCGCAGCCGAAAGTCACCTGCCACCATTCTTCGTTCACGATGCCTTCCACATAAGTCTGATTGATCGTTTGTGCGTGAATATCTGCGGGCCTGTCAGCAGCGGCCACAGGTGTCTCAGGCAATCAGGCCGACTCTGACCAGGTCGACGTCGAGCATGGCCAGCACCACAGGCTCCCCGAACGTCGGGAGCGTCTCCGCGAACCATCCGGGAACGAACTCGCAACATTCAATGCTCCCCCAGTCACGAATGTTCTTTGTCACGGTCTCCAGCGACGCACTGTAATCTCCAGAGCGGAACTGTTGCATCTCGCCGCCAAACTGCTCATGCACGTCGCCGTTCGCAATAAAACTGATAGCGGCCGTCGCCGCGGGTATCGGCAGTCCCCGGAACGTCGAAGATGATGAGCCGTCGACCGACCGCCGAACACACAAGGCTCAGCTTTGCGGAAAAGCCATGCCGAGAAAACAGCCGCATCTCCACGACTACACCGGGCACGTCGAGCCGCAGAATCGCGTCGGCCACGATGAACGGTTCTCCCGGCACATGCTCGCAGTGAATCTCTTGGTGAATCGTGTCGAAAGCGTCGGCAAGCTGTTCCCGGAATTCACGCGTATCGCGCAAATCACGCTCAGAAATAAGACCTTCCTGTCGCCGCGGAGACGAATTCATCCCGCCATTGCCCAAATCCCGCTTCGCACACGATCCTGAAGCGACATATTGAGTTTACGCTCTGAAGGCAGTTTCATGCGACTCACACGCCCAACCGCTTACGGGAACCGCGGCCGACACAGTCGGCTGCCAAACGCCAATTGGAATCGAACCGGATTACTCCTTCAGCGTTGTGCAGCCCTACTATGCCGGCTGAAGAAAGGCAAGAAAGTCGACCATGGTTCGATAGATGACGGTTCCCCCTCCTGAGAAACCTGCTGACCATCCTCAACTGCATGATTCGAAACAATCAGCCCTCGATCTCGCCATCCGGTTGTTCAGCCGGCGATCCTAACTTGATCCGCCCCGGAGACAGATTCAGACTCCAAGCGTTCGGAGAAGCCGAGTGAGGCTCGCCGGGAGTGCAACCGCACAAGGAATATCTGAACCGACGCGTTCGGTGAGCACTCCCCGCCGAGCGACTGTTCGCGGGACACTTTTCAGCCAGTCTCAGCGAACTCGTCGCCATGCCTCAGAAAATCCATCAGCTGCACTGTTGCACCATCCGCCAACGACATTGTTCAGAAATATGTCATCTTATGAGTTGATTCCGTTTAAGACAGTCGCTGGCCCCGTGTTTCGCACGTGTTTCGAATAATTGTTTTCCTTCGACTTCCGTCTTTCAATGGCCGGACTACCTGACAATGTCGCAGGCCGGTAGCATTTGGCGGAGCTGGACGCGCCAGTACTCGACAACTGCGTCCGGCTTAGCTCTAGTCTTCTGAGCTTATCGAGTCTTCCAAGCGATGCCACCGCCTCATCGGTTACATTGGTTCCGGCCAATGATAACCACTCAAGACTCATGAGATTGCTGAGTGCGTGAACGCCCGCATTTGAAATGCGTGTCTCAGAAAGGGAAAGTCAGCAGTAAACGCATGGACGCAATGCGATCAGCAGCACTATCGTCAGAGATATTGCACTCATCCAAGCGGAGCGATTTTAACTCAGCTAGGCCGGCAAGCCACCGGATCCCGTCATCTGAGACCGCAGTGCGGCTTAGGGAGAGTCCTTGAAGCGAAGATAATGTACCTATTGTCCGCATCGCAGCATTCGTCACGGAACTGCCTTCAAGGCTTAAATATCGAATCGCAGTATTGCCACTCAGCTGATGAACTGCGTCGTCGGAAACGCGAGGCGTCCTTAGAAAGAGTTTAGTCGGCGCATCAATCTGTATGTTCTTGAAGTCCGAATCCGAAATACGTGATGTCTCATCGAACACTACCAGCAGCCAAAAGGAGGATTGAGGCGTCTCTCCCACATTTACCTGCCCACCCAGTGACTCCAGCTGAGCGACGAGACTTCCGTGTTGGTTCAAAAACTTGTCGATGGCTGGATTCTAGGCCTGCTCAATGTGGTTCTTGCGGATCACGTGCTTAGCAGATTGTTCGCAACCTGGCAACACGACGAATAGCAAGGAGAGTAGCAAGTCAGCAAGCACAGCAGGATTGCACCAAAGAGTTTTCATTGCAAAAGCTGAGTTAGAAGCCTCCCGTAGAGATCGTCTCGAGAAGCGGCGATAGATCCTGAGGTCCCAGCACTCACTGCTCGGTCCCATTAGTATATGCTGAACAATTGAATGTCGACAGGAACTGTTCCTGCATAATTTCACATTGAGTGGCATCTGCCTCACTGCGATAGATTGAGCGGCAGTCGACCGCTTTCATTCGAGGACAGAGTATCTTGTGGCAGTCCGCCCAGCACTGCGAAGCTCGATCATACTCAGCCAGACAACAATCGTGCAGTTCGCAGATTGCATCGACCTCGTCGATTGGCTGCGGGTTGAAGGCATAGTTGGGAACCCATCGAGTGAAGCATGATGTCGGCTTTTCGCATTTGTTTTCTAAGCAATTTCATTTCCGGCCAAGCCCACAATAGTGCCTGTAACCCGCTTTGGTCGGCGGTTTGGGTGCTCAGATTGTCGGGGCTGTGTTGCTACTAAAGGTGCAATCTATGTACTTTTCAGTACCTATCAAACATCCAACATCCGCATTCCTTCTCGCAGCAATCCCGTGGGGAACCGTCCAAGCATATAACCTTCTGAAGAACTCGCTTTCGGAGGCATCTTCACCCCAACTTCGATCGAAACGCATTCGCAGCAAAATACTCTAACCCACTGGGATCTACCATTGCAACTGGTGAGTCTAGCGAATAGCGATACAGGCAGCCATCCGATCGAAGTAGCCTCCAGAGGATCCACACTGCACCACCGTGCCGTAGTCGGCTGATACATCCGCCCGGACGTACAGCAGTCCTGTTTCCTGAGAGCTCAGGCTGTTCCCGGCCCACCGACCCAGCGGAAGGGGGCTGACGGTGGTGCCGGTGCTGGTGACGGTGTTGCCCCCGTGCGTCGTAGAGATACGTGCTGGCGCTGGCCTGTGTGGAACTGGTCGCGAATCCGGTGGATCCCAGAGCGTCGGCGTGACGCCAGTGGCTGGTCGTGCTGCGGCGCTGACTGACGACCCGGCCGTACTGAACCGGTTCCGCCGTGTACGTCGCCTGCAGAGCGTTCGCCGAGTTCAGTTCGGCCAGATAAGCGTCCGTGTTCCCTGTCCCACACGAACTTCGTGACGGCGGTGCTCTGCTGCTTCGTCACCCGGCGGTTGTCGGCGTTAGGTCATTGTCACCGGAGCACCCGTCGGCAGACGGTACTGCACCGGCTGACTTTCGTAATCCGCATGCCGTCGCCGCGATTGCCCGTCGGCGGCTGTTCAATCTTCTGGTTGCCGTCGGAATGTACACATACGTCGTGCGGTCGGCTGCCGCCTGGAGCATACTTCAACTGATTGGCGTTGTCATAGGCGAACGTCGTCCGCGTGCCGTCGGCGTTCTTCAGCGTGCGGTTGCCGGCCGGGTCGAACACGAACGTCTGCTGATACGCGTTCGTTCCCGTGCGGTGCTCATCCAGCAACTGATTGGCAGCATCGTACGACCACGTCGTACGCGAGCCGCCCGCCCTTCAATCTGCACCGTGCGGTTGCCCGCGTTGTCGTAGCGGTAATCGAGCTGCAGAATGGAGGTTCCCGCCGACTTGCGGTGGAACACCTGCGTCGTCTGACCGGCGTTGTCGTAGGTCAGTGACGTCCGCGTGCCGTTCGACTGCCGCTGCACCGTGCGTCGGCCGGCGTTGTCGTAGCCGAACGTCGTGATTTCACTGAACGGATTGAGCAGCTTCGTGAGCTGATTGGCAGCATTGTAAGGGATGAACCGTCCGGAACCCGGCAGTCCATCGACGCCCGGTTGCCGACCGGATCGAAGGCGTAACTAATTCGCTTGCTGTTCGGCGCGCCGCCACCGTGGCCTGGCCTGATGCCGTCGTAGGAAGACGTGTACCGCCCCGTGGCATTGGCCATCAGCCGTCATTGACGGTTGATCCGAGCTGCCGCTCCTCCGCGATGAGCCAGCCAATCAAGCACGAACGCCCGGCCGCCATTTCGCGAGCAGCGGTTGCCGGTTGCATCATAACCGGTATGAGTAAATTGACGGGAACGGAATCGCAGGGCAACGGCTTGCTCGGGCCTTCCGGCAAAGGCAGCGTTGCCTTCTTCGTCACCGGCCATCGATCGCCGGACTGGCGAATGATCGATCGCAACATACCGGCGCCGAAGTTCGGCGTGGCCGGGTATCGGGACGGTCGTGGTGCCGTCATCATCCTGCCGCTGCATCACAATATGACTGCCGCGTTGCCGAACCTGTTCAAAGCCATGCCGCCGGAGGATGCCGCAGACATCATTTCCGGAAAGCACCCGCAGCCTACCCAATGGACACCTCGACGTGCGTGACAAACACATCGCCGCCTGTCCGAGATTCGATTTCCCGCTCTGACGCGCACTCAAAGAAAAGCTCGACGGCTTCGCGCAGGTTTTCGGCGTGAGCTGATTCGACGCTGTCGCCCTGGCTGGCGATGTCAAGGTCCGGGCACAGGTGCCACATACCCGGCAACTTCTCCCGCCGAATGACTGCTGTAACGATTCTGTTCAAGGAGCGGCTCAGATAAGGAGGCGAGAAATCCCGCCGGCCATTGTACCGCAGATCCGGCACGCACGGTACAGCGCGCATCGCCGGCAATTTCCGTCCGGTGAGAAGGCCTGGCAATGTCACCGATCCATGATCCACGATGCTTCTCCCGATACCGCCGCGAACATTCTGACCGGCACCATCCACCGCCGGAGTCCATCCGGCAACTGGCGTGAAGCTGACGCGGAGCCGAAACGTGAGCCAAGGCCCCCACCTTGACGACCTGCCTGAAGAGTCGGTTCCTTCTGGGACTGGCAGTATCGGCTCATTTTTCCTGAGGCCCGGCGGGCCGACACATTAGGCCGGTGGCGTGTCACCGGATTGGCAGCGAATCGTCAGCTAAGCCCCGGAGAGGCGACAACGCGAATATGCCGGCCACGACCGGTTGCTCCCCGCACTCCCTGCCGAGCGACTGTTCGGCAGCGACACTTTCAACCAGTCTCGCGAACACGTCGCCTTGCCTCAGAAAATCCACCAGCTGCACCCGACGTTCCATCCTCCGACGACATTTCACAGAACGACCGCATCTTTGTGAGTTGACCTGTTTAAGCGCAGCCGCTGGCCCAGCCTGGCCCCAAGATTCGATTTCCGCATTCCTTCAGTTACTTCTGAACCCACACAGTCAGTCGGTGTTTCCATCGCCAACGTCAATTCCAGTTCATGGCCCTTGCTGGAACCTATAAACAGCCTCTCGCCGATTGAAGCAAACGAGAAGCGTTTCTCATCCAACGGCTCGTTGATCGTCTCTGGAAATGGCCCCCAACGTCCACTTTCGTGACGTCGGTACTGCCGATACCGTGGAGAACGCCGTCACTGTCGATCGCTACAATCAATGAATCGTTCTGAACGAATGCGGCACCGCGAAATGTACCGTTTACAATGTAATTTGAAGTGACCCGAAATCCCGCCACAGGGTTGATCTCAGTGTGAAAGATTCCGAGATCACTGTCGAGAGATGAGACAAGCACGGTGGAATCCGACGAGATGTCACAACTCCAGCAGTCCCAGAACTCGCCAGGGTTTCAATTGAGTGCAGAACTCGCCCGCTATACGGATCGAAAAATGTGACGATGGCAGGACGGTGACACGCCGCACAGCAAATTCTTGCCGTGTGATCCTGCGAGGCAGCGACTGCGAATATGCTCGTCCGCGACGACAGGCCACGATGTTCTGGTGACTGCTTTCCTCACTTCAGCATCAATGGAGGTCAGATGGAATCACCACGCTGCAAATCCGCGTGTCAAAATCATCTGACGCTTCTCTAGTATTACTATCTGCCCATGAAAAGAATTCGATCACCTGCTACACAGAACGACCCTGCAATTGCTGCCTTCATAGGTCGCGATCTCGTGAGTTCGAGCATCAACAATAACTATCTTACCCTCGTGAGTGAGTGCCAGTACTTTGTCTCTGCCGAACGACTCGACACGCTGCAATCCCAAGACGTCGGCGAGCCGACATCAAATGACGCATCTCGTTCGAAAATGGGCGCTATCCGCAACTGTCTTCTTTGCAGACCACGGTAAACGGCCTATTATCGAGCACGACGACATATACGCGCGATCAGTGAATTGAAATGACTGGCGAAGTTGCCTGGAAAAGTAGTGCTGTAAGGCAGAGAGTGAGAAGTTGAGGTAAAAACGAAACGAGCGCACAGACTTATTACTTATGTTAGTGGTGTCGAGGTCCGAACAGATTTCAAAACGATGCAGAATGAGCCATAAAGGCATCGTTCACTGTTGTGGACGGATGTCGGGGCCGACGGATGTCGGGGCCATCCATTGTAACTGCTTTGGCCGGCGACGTCTTGCGAAGTCCTGGCATCTGACAGGGAGCTGGCGGGCGGGGATCAGGCAATGCCGGCTGGGAGGAGCTGGATTCGAATGGCGGATGCTGACGAGCGGGGCTTTTAGCGGCGACGGACGCCACCGCCCGCCGCTTGCCAAACTTCCTGACAGTGTGCAGCCACAGCTCTCTGGAGGTTCCCAGCCGCTCGAGGATCGGCGGGGCGCTTTCGGAAATGACACCTCGCTTGCCGGGGTGAAGCTGGCGGCCGGTCCAATCGGCGAGCTGCAGGTATTCGGTCAGCGTCATCGGCAGACAGCCTTTGTTGGTGGCTCGTCGTGGATTGATTTTTCGCGGACCTCCGCTTCAGATCCAATACCACGGGAGCCAGCCAGCCGGCCGCGAGCCGTACTCGATGCGGACGTCCACAACATCCCTTCTCCCCCGCGGGGGGAGAAGGTGCCCGGAGGGCGGATGAAGGCCTGTTCGACTGCCGAATTCGCTGCCTTGCGCTGAAAACTGAACGCTGTTACCGGAAAACTCCTCCGCCGACTTCAGATCGAATACGCGTTCTGCACGCTGGTGAAGTCGCGTCTTCCGGAGTCTCCGCCAGGCTGGCTCGCACCGGGTTCAGGTCGACGTTGACCATGCACGCGGCGATGGCTTCTTCGTCGGGCAACACCGGAGTCTTGAAGCGGCCCTCCCAAAACCGGCCCGTGCATTCGCACCGCTGGACATGCGAGCGATCACTTCCGACATGCACCTGCGCGGGCTTCACTCAACGCGGACACGCCGGTTCAATTCAGGAGTGAAAGTTCGTCGCCAGCGGCAGTTGGAACGTTTCGGCGACGGCCTGGTTGGTGACCCGACCGCGGTGCATGTTCACAGCGGCCGCCAGTCCGGGATCCTGTTCACAGGCGGCTTTCAGGCCGAGACGGGCGATTCGTTTCACGTACGGAAACGTCACGTTGCACAGGGCGTATGTGCTGGTGCGGCCGACGGCTCCCGGCATGTTGGTCACGCAGTAATGAACGATGCCGTCGACGATGTATGTCGGATCGCCGTGAGTCGTCGGGCGCGACGTTTCGGTGCAGCCGCCCTGATCGATGCACACGTCGATGATGACGGCACCCGGTTTCATCAGTTTCAGGTCGGCGGCCGTGACGAGTTCCGGAGCGCGGGCACCGGGAATCAGGACGGCTCCGATCACCAGATCGGCCAGCTTTAACTGATCGCGAATGCTGTGGCGATCGCTGAAGACGGTGTTCACGTTGGCGGGCATGATGTCTTCCAGATAGCGCAGCCGATCGACGTTGATGTCCAGAATGACGACGTCGGCCTGGAACCCGGCGGCGATCTGAGCGGCGTTCTTGCCGACGACTCCGCCGCCGAGAATCACGATGTGAGCGGGTTCGACGCCGGGCACTCCGCCGAGCAGAATTCCGCGGCCTTCCTGCGGGCGTTCCAGATATTTGGCTCCTTCCTGAATGCTCATGCGTCCCGCCACTTCGCTCATCGGAGTCAGCAGCGGCAGGTCTGCGCTGCGTCCTCGCAGAGTTTCGTAGGCGACGGCGGTGACATTCGTTTGCAACACATTCCGAGTCAGCGTCTCATCCGCGGCGAAGTGAAAATACGTGAACAGAGCCTGATCGGGTCGCAGCATCGGCCATTCCGATTCCTGCGGTTCCTTGACCTTGACGACAAGTTCGGCCTGCGCGAACACATCGGATGCGGCGTCGACGATTTCCGCACCGGCGGCTTCGTATTGCTGATTGAAAATGCCGCTGCCGATTCCCGCGTCGCGCTGAATCAGCACACGATGTCCGCCGGCGGTCAGGTCTTCCACACCGCTGGGCAGCATGGCGACTCGATATTCGTCCGGTTTGATTTCCCGAGGAACGCCTACAATCATGCCGATGGTCCTTGTTTGATTTTTCTCACGTTCCGCACTTCGGTCCGGATTTCCGTCGGACTGTTGCCAGTGCTGCGGCGCGGAATCCGGCTGGAATACCGGACGAGACAACGGAATGCCGCACCGCCGGAGATTCTATGACTTCCCGCGCAATTGACGACCCACCGCCGATCGACGACGCCGCGCTGCAGTCAGGTCGCACGCTGATTCTGCTGGCTCTGGATGAAGACCTGCGGGACCTCGGCGACCTGACATCGCTGGCCACCGTTCCGGCCGAACATCGAGCCAGCGTGAACGTTGTTGCCAGGGAAGACGGCGTGCTGAGCGGCGGAGTTCTGATCGCCGGCGTCTACGAGGCTCTGTGCGAACGACTCGAAGTTCCAACAGATTCCGTTTCCGTGCAGATTCACCTTCCGGACGGTGCGCCGCTGCAACCGGGGGCGCACGTGGCGACCGTGTCCGGCCCGACTCAACTGCTGCTGACCGGCGAACGTGTGGCGCTGAACTTTCTGATTCACCTGAGCGGCATTGCCAGCCGAACGGCTGAATTCGTCCGCCGGGTTGAAGGCAGCGACGCCGTGATTCTGGATACTCGAAAGACGCTGCCCGGCTATCGGCTGCTGCACAAATACGCGGTGCGCTGCGGCGGCGGCACCAATCACCGGATCGGTTTGTTCGACGGGATTCTGATCAAGGACAACCACCTGGCCGCTCGAAGCAACCGGTCCGTATCCGACGCCGTTTCTGACGCACGACGATATCTGAACGATCACTCGCTGTCGCTGCCGGTGGAAGTTGAAGTCGATACGCTGGAACAGTTGCGGAACGTTCTGCAGGTTGTTCCGCAGATTGTCTTGCTGGACAACATGAACGCCGCTCAGTTGCAGCAGGCGGTGGCGATCAGAAATGAACTTTCGCCGTCAACGCTGCTGGAAGCATCCGGCGGCGTGAATCTGGAAACCGTCGGCTGCATCGCGGGAACGGGAGTCGACCGGATCAGCATCGGCGGCATGACTCATTCGGCTCCCGCGCTGGATCTGGGCTACGACTGGCCATGGTAGACGACTGCTTTGTCGGCCGATTATTGACGGACCGGACGGCCGACGTCGCAGCGGACGGGTCTGGGCACACGCGGCTCGGCGGGAGCCTCGCCCTCCCAACGGCAGCGGACGGGTCTGGGCATACGCGGCTCGGCGGAGGCCTGCCTCCCAACGGCAGCGGCCGTTTTCGGCAGGAGCTCGCCATGGCTACGTCAGCCCCACATCTGCATTCCTCATCGAATCACGCCTGCGCCGTGGCGGGCTGTTGAATGCCTGCCGGGCGTCGCCGTGTTACCGTCCGTCGATCCGAGTACCGTTCAATTTTTCATGTCCTGTTCGACTACAACACGCTTCGGTGCAATGGAGAGTCGTCATGCAGCGGCGTTCATCGGCATTGATGCGGAGGACGTCCACCCAACACGCCAGCGCGCCTTCGCGGCCGGCCCTCACCCCGATTTTTCCGCTTGACGACACGCAGAAAATCTCCTCTCCCGCGTTGCGGGCGAGGGGACCATGCGTCACGCCCGCAGATCATGAACGACACGGCGTTGAGGGGTTATCTGAGAATCTCCGTGACCGGAGTGTGGCTGCAACGCTGCCATTTCCTGGATGAAGAAAAGAGAAGGAATCTGTCATCGACCACGCTTTCATCGAACTTGCCGGAGTTCGCGTCCACAACCTGAAGAACATCGACCTGAAGATTCGCCACAACGCTCTGACGGTCATCTGTGGAGTCAGCGGGTCCGGGAAGAGCAGTCTGGCGTTTGATACGCTGTATGCCGAAGGTCAGAGGCGATACATCGAAACGTTCTCGCCGTACGCTCGACAGTTTCTGGACCGCATTGAACGGCCGGACGCCGACCGCATCGACGGAATTCCGCCGGCGATTGCCATTCGCCAGAACGCTCGCGGAACCGGTCATCGCAGCACCGTCGGCAGCCGCACGGAGATTCTGGACTATTTGCGAATTCTGTTCGCACGGACCGGTGACGTCGTCTGTCCCGACTGCGGACTTTCCGTGCGTTCGTTCACGGCGGAAAGTGCGTCGCGGCATCTGCTGACGGTCGCCGGCGGCGCTCGAGCGATGTTGTGCTTTCGTCCGACCGGATTCACGGACGGCACGTCCACGGCGGATGTCATCGAACACCTGGTTCAGCAGGGCTTCGCGCGAGCGATCCGCGGCGGCGAGACTGCTCGTATCGAAGAACTCGACGCAAACCGCATCACCGTCGACGAGCTGCACATCGTTGCGGACCGAATCCGGATCGACGCCGGATAACCTGCTGCGGATCTCGGAACCGTGGAATCGACCTATGCGTTGGGTTACGCACGCCTGTGTGGCGTTTGTTGAAACGGAAGCTGCGGAAGAAGACTTCCTGGAAGGTAGGAGCTTCGCCGCCGCTGGTTCGTATTGACGGAAAGCTCTGGCGGAAGAGCGTGTTGTCGAACCAGCGCACGTGTGAATCCTGCGGCCGTTCGTTTCCGGAACCAAGTGCCGAGCTTCTGAATCCGCAATCCGTCAGCGGTGCGTGTTCGACGTGCGAAGGTTCCGGCAGCGTGTCGGGAATGACGCTGCAAAAGGTCGTGCCGGATTCGTCCGTGTCGCTGCGGGACGGAGCCATCCAGCCGTGGACACTCCCGCATATCGGCACGAATGGACGAACTGCTGGGCGCTGGCCGATGAGTACAGTCTTCCGTGGATGCCGTTTTCGAAACTGTCGGACGAACACTGCCGGTTGATCGTGGAAGGAGTTCCGGAACGAAGCTTCGGCGGACTGAATGGATTTCATCGCTGGCTGGTTCGGCATCGGTATAAGAAGGGAGTGGCCGTGTTTCTGAACCGGTGGCGAACGTGGCTGCCATGCCCGGATTGTCTCGAACGCGGCTGAATCACGATGCCGCATCCATAAGGCTGCACGGTGAAAAACGATCACTGACGCCGTGGCGATGGAGGCGTGTGAACTGGGTTGACCTGGCCGACCAAATTGGGCGCCTTCGAAAGCAGTGACTCCAACGATACTCGCGATGCCGATCCGCTGGACGTCGTTCGTCGGCTTGAACGCCGTGGCTGACGTTTCTGCGGGACAGCGGAGTCGGATATCTGTCGCCGGACCGGACGCTGCCAACGCTGTCCGGCGGTGAAGCTCAGCGAGTCGCGCTGACGGCGGCGTTTGGTTCCGGCCTGATTCACACGCTGTATGTTCTGGACGAACCGACGTCCGGTCTGCATCACTCCGATACGCAGAAGATCATTGCGGCGGCCAGACGTCTGCAGGAACCGGGCAATACGGTTGTCGTGGTTGAACACGATCCGGACTTCATCGAAGCGGCGGACGAAGTCATCGAAATCGGCCCGGCCGCCGGTCAGGACGGCGGTACCGTTGTCTTTCAGGGAACGCCCGCCGAACTGCTTCGATCAAACACCGTCACCGGACGTTCGCTGGCCGCGGCTCGCGAGATGCAGCGGCGCGCGAACGGGACTCCTTCGCGGCCCGTTGACACTGAACCGCCGACAGCGAAGGTTCCGCAGAAGAAGGAGCGTTCGGAAACTCGCTGGCTGAAACTTCGCAACGTGAACTGCCACAACATACGCGGGCTGGACGTCGACATCCCGCTCGGGACGATCTGCGCGGTGACGGGCGTGAGCGGCAGCGGGAAGAGTTCGCTGATTGCCGACGCTCTGTATCCGCATGTGGCTCGAATGCTGGGACAGGTCTGCGATCCTCCGTCGGACGCGTCGGTCGCATCGATTGACGGCGTGTCGCAGATCGGCGGTATCGAGATGCTGGACCAGTCGTCGCTGAAGACGTCCAGCCGCAGCGTTCCCGCGACGTATGTGGGAGCTTTCGACGATATCCGCGGGGTGCTGGCGGATACTCACGAAGCACGAAAGCGAAATTACAAAGCCGGCATGTTCAGCTTCAATTCGGCAAAGGGAGGCCGGTGCGAAAACTGCAGCGGGCTGGGTAGTGTGACGATCGAAATGCAGTTTCTGGCCGACATCGAAACCACCTGCGACGTCTGCGGCGGAAAACGGTTTCGAGCGGACGTGCTGGAAGTGCGTTATCGCGATCGGTCTGTGTGCGACATTCTGGACATGACCTCCGATGACGCATTCACGTTCTTCAACGGGCATCGACGCATCCAGCAGCGGCTGAATTCGCTGCGGCAGGCGGGGCTGGGCTACGTGCGACTCGGCCAGCCGATTTCGACTCTGTCAGGAGGAGAATGCCAGCGTCTGCGAATCGCGTCGCTGCTTGCGGGAACGGACGCGTCCGCCGAGTCCCCCCGAACGGCCGGAAAAGCGTCGTCCGCCGAATCCGCGGCGCTGGGGACACTGTTCATTCTGGACGAACCGTCTACCGGACTGCATTTGCACGACATCGATCAGTTGATGCAGTGTTTGAACCACCTTGTTGAGATCGGGCATTCCATCCTTGTGATCGAACACGATCAGTCACTGATTGCTCACGCGGACTACATCATCGAACTTGGCCCCGGCGCAGGAAAGTCCGGCGGCCGGATCATCTTCGCCGGACCACAAACAGGGCCGGATCTCGTGTCCTGACACGCCGCCCAACTCTCAACTCCGGACTCTCAACTCTGGACTCCTCCTCCCCCGCCATTTGACTTTCCGGAACAGCTTCGTAATCTGCTCTGCCATCATCTGGATGGCGCGGTGGTGAGTAGTTTTGATGTCACGGAAGGAGTCGCTCTTGGCTGCTGCAAAGTGGATTGAACGGAACGAAATGCTGCAGAATCAGGGAAACGACGCGTTCGGGTCTCTGATTCAATTGTGCGGACGCCAGTTGGCGGACGCCGTCGAAGCGGACGATTTGGGGGAGTTCCTGCACCGTCAGTTGGCGGAGCTGGCGTCGGAATTGGCGGCACAGTGGGTCGCGGTGCTGAAGCGAATACCCGGGCCGGCCTGGCAGACTCTGGCCGAACACGGGCGTCACTCGCTGTCCGAAAAGCCGGTTCGAATCTGGGACGAATCGCTCGAACGGGAATCCGCCACAATTCAGGACGTCAGCGGCGGCTGGAGCGTTTTTGCGTTTCCGCTGGACCGCGACAATGCGGTCGCGGACCTGTTGGTGGGAGCGACTCGAAGTCCTGACGGCCAGCTTGCGTCGGCCGGTTTTCTGGCGGCTCAGGCGTTAAGTCTGTCGGCCCGGCTGGCGGATCAGAATGTTCAGAACCTGCGACGTCTGGACCGGCTGAAATCGACGCTGGACATTGCGTCCAAGTTGTCATTGGCGGAGGAAAAGGCTCCTCTGCTGGAACTCATCGCCAGCGAAGCGACTCGCCTGCTGGACTGCGACCGAGCCAGCATATTTCTGTGGGATCGGGATCGCGGCGAAGTCGAAGCCCGGCCGGCGCTGGGAGTCCCCGGCGGTTCGCTGCGGCTGCCCGCGAACGAAGGGATTGTCGGCGATACGCTGCGAACCGGGCAGGCGGTCATCGTCGCCGACGCCTACGACGACCCGCGGTTCAACCAGGACGTCGATCGCAAAAGCGGTTATCGAACGCGCAATCTGGTCTGCGTCCCGCTGAAGGATTCGGACGGCACCATCGTCGGCGCTTTTGAATGCATGAACCGGCACAACGATCTTCCGTTCACGGATGAAGACGTCGAGTGCCTGCAGCAACTGGGAACTCAGGCGGCGGTGGCCGTTCGCAATCTGAAGGAACGCAGCCTGCTGCACCGCAGTCGCGACCAGTTGGCGGCTCAGGTCACGAGCAAAGTGCAGATCATCGGCGAAAGTTCGGCCATCGCGGCGCTGCGAGACACGATTCGCCGGCTGTCGATGACCGACCTTCCGGTGCTGGTCCTTGGCGAAAGCGGCACAGGCAAGGAAGTGGCCGCTCAGTCGCTGCACTACAACGGTCAGCGAGCGAACTCGCCGTTCGTCGCCGTCAACTGTGCGGCGCTGACGGAAACGCTGCTGGAAAGCGAACTATTCGGCCACGAACAGGGTGCCTTCACGGACGCTCGCGAAGCGCGGCAGGGCAAATTCGAACTGGCGGACGGCGGGACGCTGTTCCTTGACGAAATCGGCGACATGAGTCCCGGCGGCCAGGCAAAACTGCTGCGTGTGCTGGAACAGAAAGTCATCACGCGAGTCGGCGGGTCTCAGGCGATTCCGATCGATGTGCGGATCGTCGCCGCCACCAACGCCAACCTTGCGGAATCGGTGCGGGAAAAGAAATTCCGCGAAGACCTGTACTATCGGCTGAGCGTTGTGACTCTGGACCTGCCCGCTCTGCGCGACCGGCCGGAAGACATCCTTCCGCTGGCGGAGCATTTCCTGAAGCACTTTGCGACTCAGGCGCGGCGCCCGGCGCTGCAGTTCACGTCGGAAGCGCGCCGCCGGCTGCAGGCTCACACGTGGCCGGGCAACATTCGCGAACTGCGAAATCTGATGGAACGAGTCGCGTTTCTGTGTCCGCACGATCGCGTGGACGTCGACGATCTGGCCTTCATTCTGAGCCCCGGACAGAAGAGCGGCGATCAGCCGTCGCTGGACATGGGACTGGAAACCGCCACGCGCGTTTTTCAGCGGGACTTCATTCGCCGCTGCATTCGTCAGGTCAACGAAAACATGACCGACGCCGCGAAGCTGCTGGGCCTGCACCGGTCCAACCTGTATCGCAAGATGAAACAGCTGGAAATGAAGGAAGTCAGCGGGACGGAATGACCAGTCCGCCGTTCAACTCAGTCCCCGGCCGATGTAGAATGCGGTGCGGTCTTTCCAGGTAAATTACGTGAGGCATCTCATGGCGTCGGTCATTCATCAGCGTTTCTCCGTCGTGCAATACGACCGGATGATCGACGCGGGCATCATTGCCGAAGACGAACCAGTGGAACTGATTAACGGGGAGATCGTCCGGAAAATGCCCATCGGAAAGCGACATCTCGCAACCGTTAATCGCCTGACACAACTGCTCGTCAACCGGCTCGATTCACGGGCACAGGTCAGCACTCAGAATCCCGTGGTCTTCGAAGACAGTGAGCCGGAACCGGATATTTCGGTGCTGGCGTGGCGGGATGACTTCTATGCTTCCGGGAAGCCGCGAGCCGAAGATGTCGCGTTACTGATCGAAGTTGCCGACGCGTCTCTGGAATACGATCGCGACGTCAAGCGACCGCTGTACGCTCAGGCGCATATCGCGGATTTCTGGATCGTCAACCTGGTCAGTTCCGTGCTGGAAGTGCATCGTGATCCGCAGCCCGATGGATCGTACGCGTCCGAACAGTCGCTGGCTTCCGGCGATCTGGTGCGTCCACTGGCGTTTCCTGATCTGGAACTGCGCGTCGACGAGATGCTGGGAATCTGACGTCGCATGCCGGTTCGCTCGCATGCCCGAACGACGGTGTCGGTCCGATAACCGTGGCGGTTCCTGCGGGCACCTGCTTTTTGTATCCCGACGGTGTCCGGATAGAGTCCTGCGGAATAGCGAAGAAACATCGAACGCGAACGGCTGCTGGCCGGCCCGGCGGCATAAGCGATGTCCGTTACAGCACTGCCGAACGCGGCCTTCGCGCATGTGTGAAGTTGATGTGGCAGAACCGCGCAGGAAGCGTTGGCTTTCTGCTCAGCATTCTGCAGCTTGCCATCTACGCGGGCATGTTCGGACTGATGTCGCATCTGGTCAGTTCCGGCCGCGCGGAGGAACTGAATGAGCATTCCGCGGAGTCGTGGACCGTTGTCGTGCTGTTGCTGGCCGGTATGCTGACGACGGCGGTGGCGCTGTTTTTGTCGCTGTACGGTGCAATTCGCGGCGTCCCGAAGACTCCGGCGATTATTGGACTGTGCCTGTCGTTTTTCGTGGGAGCCACCGTGACATTTGTTCTGCTGATCGGCGCACTCAGCGGCGCGCAGGGCTAAGGTTCGATTGATGAGCAACGCGGAATCCGACCATTCGCAGCCCGCCTCCGCATCGCGATCAGCGGCGGCTGTCGGTGAGGCTCGGATCTCCAACACGGTCGCGGTGACGGGACTCGTCCTGACAGTGGTCGCCGCCGGACTGTACGTCCTGTTATTCGCCGCCGTGGGCTCGCTTCCGGGCGACCCGGAAGAATTCGGCGCCAGCGTGACGACCGCCGTGCAGGTTCGTCTGGTAGTCCTGGCCAGTGCCGCCGGAGTCGTCAACATCATCGGCCTGACATTGTGTGCCGTCGGACTGTTCCTGCCGGACCGGCCCCGAGTGCTGGCGGCAATCGGTTCCCTGGTGTCATTCCTGCTGCTGGCGGGAATTCTGGGCGTTCTGGCGATCGGCGTCGTCATGCAGAAGCCGTCGGCGCCGGTCGGAACAAACGCCGCCGCAATCCGGCTGTCAGCAGTCGAAGCCGCGACCTGAAGCCATGCTCTTTCGTTCCGGCGGGACCGGAGATCATGAGCAGCAGGAAATTGCGACATCACTTCTCGCTGAAGTGCCCGTGCTCAACACTGAAGGGCACCGCCATTTCCTGGATGAACAGAATAGGTTGCGGTGCCAACTTTCGTCGACCTGCGTCTGTTCGACAAGGAAAGTCAAGGCAGGTCACGGCAGATCGAATCTCAGGAGGTTTCCTGCACGACCCGGAAGTGCCAGACAAAGTTCTTGGCGTAGTTGCTGAGTCCCCAGCGGGCGTTGAAATGGACGACTCCCTTGCCGCCGGACAGCGACGTGTTGTTGGCATACCGGACGTGGTAGTCGGACTTGTTGCGCTTGTACTCCTGCACGAACGTCGTTTTGTTGCCGATGTTGACACCGGGAAAGAAGTACTGCAGCAGGGATCGATACGTCGAGTGGGTAATCTCCGTGCAGCCGCTGGCGGAATTCCCCAACTGGGCCGGTTCTCCCTGATCCTTCCAGGAATTGAAGTTGGTCCGCAATTCGTCTCGTGCTTCGATATAGGTGACAGCGGTCATGGAATGATCCTTTCTGTTTTCAAAGGCTGTGAGGGCTCCCGAAGGGCTCGACTTTGAACGCCGCGGGCATGCCGGGAACGATTGAACGAAGGTCCGCGGAATCCGCTCAGGTGATGGCAAACGGCGGAGCGTCGGACGGCCAGCCCGGCGGACAGCGATTCGGTGTTCAGCGCAACCGTGCCGCGTCAATTCAGCGACGACAGTTGCATTTGGCCTGCTGTTGGTGGCAGGTGGCACACGTCAGTTGCTTGTTCATGTGCGAAGGCAGCGACGTGACGTTGTACATCCAGTGGATGGCTCCCAGTTCCACGATGTCGTAGTACTTCTCGTGCCACGTCTTGAAGAATGGGGAGTTCAGGAATTTCTGCGGCAGCGACGGGATGAATTTTCCGGGTGAATACGGCACACCGATTTTCTGAGCAACCGCCATCGATTCGTGGTAGCTGTGCATGCCGCCGCCAACGAGATAACCGATGATCGCCAGCACGTACTGCTTCTTTTCTTCCAGGTTCAGGTTCGAACTGAACGCGATCGCCGCCTGCAGCAGAGTCCCGGTGGTTCCGGAAATGCCCGCGCCGAACAGCAGGTGACGCGCATCGACATCGTCGTAGTATCATCGGCCTCGTCGTGGCGAGTCCGGTTGAGATCTCGCGCGAACATGTCAACACCGCGGTTGCGGTTCACTGCCGTGGCCGGAACCTGTGCTCCCTGAGTTGTCGGAACAGTACCGCCGACGGTTGTCGGTGTCGCCTTTGTCGAAGCGTTGGTGCGGCCTCGCTGTTGGGGATCATCAAACCACGGCTTGCGAACGATTCCGCCGATGTTGTCATACGGGACCTGCTGAGGTCCGCCAAACTTCGGCAGGACTTTGCGGCCGATGGCGTCATGGATCGACATGATCTGGTCCAGCCTTCCGGTACGGAGAGCCTGGATCACTTCGCGCCAGAAGCGTTCCGGTCCGACGTCGTTCTTCGATTTTTCGGAGAACCGGCCGAAGCCCATTAGGGCCTGTTTCCGATTGTCGTCGTAAGTGTGCATGTAATGGCCGAATTCATCGAACAGCACCTGCTGGATCGATTTTGAAGGCGCTGCTGTGCTCTGTTGAAAGACACTTTTCGCAGCCTGGAAACGCTGACGGCTCGCGATTCCCTCAAGCCATTCGATCATGGCCCTGCTGACTTTCTGCACGGCATCCCGGGTCAGCGACATGTTGTTCAAGGCGATCATGCCGAGTTCCGATTCGCACAGCCGGCGGCGTTCATGGCTGAGTATCGAGTCGTATTTGCGAAGCTTGTACCGGGAGTTCTGCCCGAAGTTGCGGTCGTTCGTTCCGGAGTGGCCGCCCGTCTGAGCATAAACGACTCGGCCGGCGCTGGTGATCGCCCACGGAACGAAGCTGTTGCCGTTCTGGTATTCGCCGATGCTTTTGTAGCCCTTCGTCATTCGCGGCAGCTTGCCGTTGGGGCAGTTGATTTCCCGGATGACAACGTCCCTGACCACCGTCGGCTGTGTACGCTTTCCAAGCGTGACCGAAACGTCGTCGAATGTGCGAACAAGAAACTTCGTCATGGCTGGTATCTCCGTGGGTTTGCGTGTGGATTCGCTGATGTGAGCTGAGCGTGTACAATTGGCCAGATGCAGGCGATTTCGGATTCGGCGAGAAGCATCGCCGCCGGCCGCCTGTGGTGAGATGTTCAAGTCGCGTGACGTCGCGCCCCCGGAATTTCGAAATTCTTCTTTGTGCCCGTTTTTTCCTTCGGAACCGATGCTGAAATGGACGCGGCCGAACCGTTCAACCAGTTGATGGACCGCGTGAAGGCCGGTGACGCCACGGCGGCGCAGTCGTTGTGGAACCTGTATCACCCGGCGGTTCTGCGGTTGCTGCGGAAGCGGCTGCCGGCTCATCACCGGCGCGCGTTCGACGAGGACGATGTCGCCGCCAGTGCGTTCATGAGCTTCTTTGACGGCCTTGCCGCCGACCGGTTTCCGGATCTGACGGAACCGGACAATCTATGGAACCTGCTGGCTGTGATCGCCGGACGCAAGGCTCAGTCGTACGTCAGGTTTCACGGTCGAAAGAAACGCGGTGGAAGTGCGCTGCGAGGGGAATCCGCGTTCGCGCCGACGGAGGAACGTTCGGTCCGCGGAATCGAACAGGTGGACGGCGGCGATCATTCTCCGGCAACGGTTGTCGAGTTCGTCGACGAAGTGGACAACCTGCTGGCGGCACTGAAAGACGACGACCTGCGCACAATCGCGCTACTGAAACTGGACGGCTTTTCCGTCGCGGAAATCGCCGCGGAAGCCGGTATGACTCAGCGAGCCGTTCAGCGGCGGCTGGCGCTGATTCGTCAGACGTGGCGCGAGTCGGCCGGTGTTCCCAACTGACGGATGATTTGTCATGTCCCGCACGGTGTCCGATCAGGCTGACCTTCCGACGGCGGAGCTGAAGAGAATCGATGCGGTGTGCGCTCGATTCGAATCTGCCTGGGATCAGGATTCGCCGCCGGACCTGTCCCGGTTTCTCGCCACGAACGAAACCGCCGCCGGCGCAGCTCCGGACCGTCAGGAACAAATCCGGCTGAGACTGTTTCGGGAACTGCTGCTGGCCGATCTGGAACAGCGGCAGCGGCGCGGACTAACCGTTGGCCGCCAGTCGTACATCGGACGGTTTCCGGAACTGGCCGAACACGTCGATGCCGCGTTTCGGGAATTCGACGTCGAACACGCGGCTCATCGCCGAAGCGGATTTCCATCCATGGCCGCGGCCGCCAGCGGGACGGAGCACCTGCTGCCGAAAATGATCGGCGTCTACGAACGCGGACCCTGCATCGGCCGCGGCGGCATGGGCGTCATCTATCGAGGCCGGGATACTCGGCTGGGACGCGATGTCGCCATCAAGATTATGTCCCGACGGTGTCTGGACAATCGGGACCTGATCAACCGGTTTCAGCACGAAGCCAGTTCGGTGGCTCGTCTGTCGCATCCCAACATTGTTGTGCTGCACGACATCGGCTGCCAGGAAATTGCCGGAGTCGGCGTGTTTCCGTTTGCGGTTATGGAACTGCTGGAAGGCGAAAGTCTGCGTTCACGTTTGTCCAAACCCGTGGCCGTGCGCGACGCGATCAGCTTCAGCCTGCAGATCGCGGATGCTCTGGCCGCCGCCCATCAGCGAGGAATCATTCACCGGGACATCAAACCGGAAAACGTGTTTCTGGTGAGCGGCACGCTCGTCAAGGTGCTGGACTTCGGACTGGCGAAGACGGTTTCCGATGTCACGGCCGAACCGGATACCGTCGACGCCACAGCCCCGGCGCAGCTTTCGACACAGCAGGGACGCATTCTCGGCACGTACGGTTACATGGCTCCGGAACAAATCGTGGGCACACCAGCCACGGCCGCCAGCGACATCTTTGCTCTCACGTGCGTCCTGTTTGAACTGCTGACGGGTGTTGCCGCGTTTGTCGGTCGCACGCAGACGGACATCGCGTCGGCAACGCTGCGTGACGATCCGCTGGCAGTTCAGAACCCGCGACCTCATGTCGCCGCTGTTCTGGACCGCCTTCCTGATCCGCTGCTGGAACTGCTGGAGCACGGTTTTCGGAAGGATCCCGCTCGCCGGCTTGCTTCGGCAACGGAATTTGGCAGGCGGCTGAAGGAATTACCGGACGAATGGGACACCGGACGAACAGCGCGAGCGGCGCTGGCGGCTCAATCCCGAAGCAGTTCGCAATGGAAGAAAGCGGGCACGATGATCGCCGCGGTGTCTGTGCTGGTCGCCGCCGGCTACGGGGTCAGCCGCCGAGAAGAGCCGGGACAAACTTCGCCGGCCGTTGCCGCGGCACCAGGTTCGACAGCGACGGCGCACGCGGCGGAAACGGAAACGGCGACCGTGTCGTCGGCCGCCGGGGTCATTTCGCCGCACTCACTGGCGGTGCTGCCGTTCACGACAACCGGCGATGACAGCAGCGAACTCTTCGCGCAGGGCATCACGATTACCCTGACAAATGACCTGTCGCAGTTTCCCGAACTGGAAGTCAGGCCGTATGGCTCGTCCGCCGTGTTGGCGGAATCTTCCGATGGATCCCGGTTGAATCATCAGGACGCTGCCCGGCAGTTGCAGGTTGCGAAGCTGGTGACCGGCACGCTGGAATTTGTCGGCGAGAATATTGTCATCGTCATCGAACTGATCGACGCGGAAAAGAACAGCGCGTTGTGGAGTCACCAGATTCAGACATCGCGAAGCAAACTGCTGACGATTCAGTCGCAGCTTGCCGATCAGCTTGCCTGGCAGTTGTCGGCAGGCCCGCGGTCAGCGCTGATTTCGTCTGCCGGCCAGGCACCGACGACCAGTCTGGATGCCTACCGGGAATACATTCTGGGACAGGTGGAGTGGAATCAGCGGACTCCGGCTGCCGTCGCCGCGGCCGACGATCACTTCCGCCGCGCTGTCGAACGCGATCCGCACTTCGCCGCTGCGTGGGCCGGAATCGCTCAGTGCTGCATCGTCCAGGCGGAGCGCGATCTTGCTCCCAGGCAGGAAGCGCTGGAAAAGGCGGAGTCGGCGATTTCCGAAGCGCTTGCCGTCGATCCGGCCTGCGTCGATGCGATCATCACGCGAGCCATGATCGCGTTTGAGTTTCGTCGGGACTTTGCAGCTGCCGAACAGGGCTTTCTTTCTGCGCAGGCACTGATGCCGAACCATGTCACCGGACACCAGTGGTATTCGGAACTGCTGTCGGCCACCGGTCAGCACGAGCCGGCGATTGAACAGGCACGGCTGGCGTGCCGACTGGCTCCGCAATCCGCCATCGCATCGGCGGTTCTGGGACGGAATCTGTTCAAGGCCGGGCGGTTCGGCGAGTCCATCGAACAGTTGCGGTCAACCATTTCTCGGTACCCGGACTTTGATCGAGCCCGTGGCTACCTGATCGAAGCGTTCGAGGAGACCGGCGACTTCGACGGGGCTCTGCAGCAATGGCAGATTCTCGCCCGCGGCGACCGCATTACGGACATTTTGAAGGAATCGCTCCGGATTCGCGGGGCTGCCGGATACTGGCAGGCTCGGCTGGATCACGCGGAGGAACTCGGACGGCTGCACCCGGTTTCAACCGTATTCCTGGCGGGAATTCACGCTCATTTGGGCGGACCGGAACACCTGGACGCCGCGTTCACGATCCTGAACGACGCGTTGGTGCAACAATCTCCGGCGCTGACGGCAAATTTGCTGGTTCACCCGGCGTTTTCCGGCCTGCGAGCGGATCCGAGATTCCGCCAGCTTGAAAAGGCGTTCGAACGCTGACCGCGATGTTCCCTGACGCCTTGCGCGGTTTTCCGGAAGCGATGTGGCAAACCTCGCACCAGTTCTCAGCGGCAGTAACAAGTTCCTTGATTCCGGTCAGGAACACCCCCATAATCCCGCAGCCTGATGATTGTGCAATTTGACGTAATTCCTTGATCTGTCAGCAGTTGGAGCAGAAACCATGAAATCAGAAGATTTGAAAGAGTTTCGAAAAATGCTCCGGCTGATGCAGGCTCGCCTGCAGGGCGACGTTGAACAGATCGAAGAAGAAGCGTTTTCGGCCGCAGCCAACGGATCGCACGGGTCGTCCAATCACATGGCGGAAATGGGCACCGATGCGTGGGACCTGGATTTTTCCCTGCGAATCGTCGAAAACGACCAGGAAGTCCTGTCGGAAATCGCGGCCGCGCTGAAGAAGATCGATCAGGGCACCTTCGGCCTGTGCGAAATGTGTCTGGAAAAGGGAGCCGTGGAATCAAAAGCCGGCATTCCCAAAGCCCGCCTGCGCGCGATACCCTACGCTCGTAACTGCGTCAACTGCGAGCGAAAAAGGGAAGAAGAGCACTGATGCATGGAGTGCCCCGGAATCGGATGGTTACCTTCGGTACGCTGACCGCCCTGTGCGTGGTCACCGATCTCTGGTCAAAAGACGCCGTGTTTTCCCGGTTCGGCCTTAACGCGGGAACCGACTGGATTCTGGACGGCTGGGTTCGCTTCCGTCTCCACACAAGCCTGAACTTCGGCGCACTGTGGGGAATGGGTCAGGGGCTGTCTTCCGTTTTCGCCCTGCTAAGCGTGGCCGCTTTCGTCGGCATCATTTACTGGCTGTTCATTCGCGGCGCCGCGCACAGTCTGTGGCTGACCGTCTCTCTGGCGTTTGTGGCCGGCGGAAGTCTGGGCAACCTGTACGACCGGCTGGGGGTCATGATTCCGGGGGAAGCGGAACTCGTCTGCGGCTGTGCGAGATTTCCTGCACTTTCAGTTCGGCGGTACGGTGAACGATCCGTTGCTCGACTGGGCCATCTTCAACGTCGCCGACATGTGCCTGGTGACGGGAGCCATCATGCTGATGATCCAGTCGTTCCGGACTCCGCATCACGAATCCGTCGTCGAACCGGTGGCTGCCGCCGCGTCAAAATAACGCAGGCTGGAGCGTGTCCGCCGTTCGGTACGCGCGAGCGATTGCCGTTGCCGCTCTGAGTGACCACACTGCGCCGTGTGCGTTCACGAAGCCGCAACGCCTGCTGCCGACATGCCACATTATTGACGCCGACGGACCAACGGGGAGCACATGTTCGGGATCATCTTTCGCAGGACATTTTTCATCTGCACAGCTGCGTTTTGCTGCGTGCCGGGTTTTCGTTCGCACGCGGACGACTGGCCGCACTGGCGCGGTTCGAACCGGAATGACATCGTCGACGAATCATCCGGCTGGAACGGCGGCGACTGGCCGATTCGTGAACTCTGGAAGGCCGGCATCGGCGAAGGAGCATCATCGCCGCTGATCGTCGGCGACCGGCTGTTCACGATGGGCTGGCATGACGGCAATGACCACGTCGTATGCCTGGACGCCGCAACCGGAACCGAACTGTGGCGGCAGAGCTATCCGTGTCCGAAATATGGCCGGCTGGCGACAGGTGACGAAGGACTGTATTCCGGGCCGTCGTCGACACCGGAATACGACGCGCAAACCGGCTGGCTCTACACACTCAGCACTGACGGCGACCTGCTGTGCTGGAACACCAGGGAACAGGGTCGGCGAATCTGGGGCCTGAATCTGCACGACGAATTCGACATTCCACAGCGTCCGCAGGTGGAACGCAGCGGTCTGCGAGACTACGGCTACACGTCGTCGCCGCTGATTCACGGCCAGTGGGTGATTGTCGAAGTCGGAGCGAAGCAGGGAAACCTGATGGCGTTCGACAGACAAACCGGACGAAAGGTCTGGGCTTCGCAGGCGACGTCGCCGCCCGGACACAACGGCGGTCCGGTGCCCATCACCGTCGAAAACGTACCCTGCGTCGCGGTCCACAACTTCGATGGTCTGCAGGTCGTTCGAATGGACAGCGGCCACGAAGGGGAAACCGTCGCCACATATCCGTGGATCACATCCTTCGCCAACAATATCGCGTCGGTCGCCGTGCATGATGACTGTGTTTTGCTGACATCCGCTTACAACCAGAACAGAATTTCCAGGCTGCGAATTACTCTGAACGGAGCGGTCGAAGTCTGGCAGCAGCAGGCCGCGTCAAAGATCTGCACTCCCGTGATTCACAAGGGCCATGTTTACTGGGCGTGGCAGAATCTGATGTGTCTGGACTATGAAACCGGCGACATCAAATGGCAGGGCGGTCGCTGCGGAGACGCCGGTTCGTGCGTGGTGACGTCCGATGACCGTTTGATTATGTGGACCGGAAACGGCGACCTGACACTTACGGAAACGGCCGTTCGTTCACCCGATCAGTTCACCGAACTTGCCTCTCGGAAGGGAGTCGGCCGAGCCGACGCCTGGCCGCACGTGGTGCTCGCGGCCGGACGGCTGTACTGCAGAGACCGCAGCGGCCCGATCGTCTGTTTTCAGATGGCGAGCGGCAGATGAGCTTTTACCTGCCCGCTAGACGCGGTTGTGTTCCCAGAGAACCGGGGCTAGTGTTTTGTCAGGCATGAGTCGATGGATCGTGTGCCACTGGCCGTGCCAGTGCTCTGCAACATTGAACACACCGGCACAGCCAGTGCCACACATCAAAACACGATGGACTAGGCGCTAGCGCCCTGCGGCTGGCAGGTAGATTCTCATCTGCCGCGCGCCTTATTGCGCGGCTTTGGCTAAGGCGTCAGGATGATTTTTCCGGTCAGCGAACCGGCGCCTTCCAGCGTGTTCGCTTCCTGCATCCGGTGAGCTTCCGCGGCGTCGGCGAGTGAAAACTCCTGACCAATCAGCGGCTGGAACCGTCCGGTTTCCATCAAGGTGTTGAGTTCCCGCGCCGCGGCCTGTTGTTCTTCGGCCGATGCGTTGAACATGGCGAAACCGATGGCGCGCAGATCGTTGACATAAAACGGACCGACGGGAAACTCGGGCCGTGCGTCGCGACCCGCCATCAACACGATCCGCCCGCGGCGAGCCATCAGCGGCACCGTGCGGTCCAGATCCGGGTTGCGAAGTGTTTCAAACCACAGATCGATGCGGCCATTCTGTTCAACGAAGGCCGCCAGTTTCGAAACGACGTCATCCTGCCTGTAGTTGATGACGACGTCCGCTCCAAGATCGCCGGCGATGGATGCTTTTTCGTCGCTGCCGACAGTTGTCAGCACGGTGGCTCCGGCGGCCTTTGCCAGTTGCACAACCGCCGAACCGACGCCTCCCGTTCCTCCGTTGACGAAAACGTTTTCCGCCTTCTTCAGTCCGCCGTGCAGGTGCAGTCCCAGATGCGCGGTGATTCCGGTGAGTGCTCCCGCGGCGGCGGCTTTGGCTGTCACATTATCCGGCGCGCCATACAGCCACTGAGCATCAACGGCCGCCAGTTCACAGAACGTTCCCTGCCTTCCGAACAGGCCCTGATTGCTGCCCCACACGCGGTCGCCGACGGCCATCGCTGTGACTCCGTCGCCGAGCTGTTCGACTGTTCCGGCGATGTCGCAGCCGATCACGTACGGCATCGGCAACTGCATCTTCACCAGCCCCGCGCGGATGTACGTGTCAATCGGATTCACAGCAACGGCTTCCATTCGCACCAGCACCTGTCCCGGCTGCGGCGTCGGGGACTGCAGCTCGCCGTATTCAATGACGGACGCCGGACCGGTGGAGTTGATATACGCGGCTTTCATGGAATGCCTGACTTTGATGGACAGGGAAGGATCAGCGCCGAAGCGACAAACACGCGGCAGTGCCCGGGACGTCGATCGTCACGGGACGTCAATCAGAACTTCACACACGCCGGCCCGGTTACGCAGCGGACAGTTCTACGCAATTCGTCGTCGTTGAAACAGGAACCACTCGGATACCAGCAGGCATCCGGCGACCAGCACCAGTGAAAACCAGATCGGGTGCCCGCCGGAACTGCGCTGCGACGAAGCTGGAACGACTGCCGAGTCACCGGCAATGCGCAGATCGCTTTCCGTGCGGTTCGACAGGTTACAGGCGATCTTCATTTCGTTCGACGCCACCGAACCGGATTCCGGCCCGCCGGCGAACTCGGATCTTAGAGTCCAGATCCCCGTCCGTGATAGCGGACCGATCACTGCCGTTTGCCCGGTCACGCCCGCGCCGCCCGGAACCTGGTGGCCGCCGGGATCGATAAGCGGCAGCCGTCCGCCGTTCGCTTCCGCGGCGGCTCGCATGGAAGCGGACAGCAGTCGTCGAGCGACCTGGCCGGTCGCCAGAGATTCGATCAGTTCACCACGATCATCGGAGAACCATGACACAGCATTCGTCATCAGAATCGGAAACGCCGTTCGCAGCGGCAGGTCCGTCTGATCCAGATCGATGCACAACACCAAAACGTCGCCCGATTCTCGCGGGATGCGGGCATACAGAGGAAATCCCTCGGCGGTCTCCACCAGTGCTTCAAAGTCGCCGACGGGTTCGATGTGTTCGGCCGACGGCAGCAGCACATTCTGCAGCGTCACGTGTCTCATCAAAGCGGAATCGTCCTTCTGCGTCGCGACCAGCGGCTGCGGGATGGTACCGGCGATTTGCCACAGGTCCGACGATTCCACGGGAGTCACAACGATCACATGTCCCGGCGGAATGTTGCCTGCCAGCGGCCGATGCAGCACCAGAACTCCGCCATCCGGAGCCGCGGCCGGCGCTGAGGCTGTGACAGTCAGATCGACCAGTTCACTGGATTCCAGAACCTGATGCAGAAACCAGTTGCCGTCCGTAACCAGTGTGACGGGTCGGCGAGTCCGCTCCGGCAGAACCGCGAACGCCGTGTTATCGACGGCGAACGCATCTTCGGAATCAATCGACGCTGTCAGAATCCCGCCCGACGCAAGCGTGTCGTCAATCGCGCTTTCACGAATTTCCCCCGGGTGCAGGGACAGCGGAATGACGTTCAGCAGATCATCATTCAGCTTCAATTGAAGTCGCAGGCTGATCGGCTGATCGCTGAAGTTGCTGACTTCGACCAGAGTCTGAAATCCGACCGGATCGACCAGGCTTCGCCGCACCTGAAACTGAGTGATGCCGACGTTATTGGCCGGACGTCCCGTTTGCTCCCATTTCAGCACGTTGCCGGATTGGAGTTTCTGATTGTCGTCCGGTGGCAAGTCCGTCAGCACGACCAGTTCGCCGCCTTCCTGACCGGACAAGAGCCGGTCTCCCGCAGCGATGGCGGAATCCAGACTGGCCGGGGCGTCCGTCACGTTCAGCGACAGCGCTGCGTTTCGAAGGGTCCGGTGATTTTCCGTGAGACCGCAGGCGACCTGAACGGAACTGCCGGCTGCGATGATCGCCATCTGATCATTCTGCCGCAGAGAACGAATCAACTGCTCAAGCCGCCCGCGGGATGCTTCAAAGCGACTGACCGTGCCATCCGCCGCCTGCATGCTGGCGGAGCAATCAAGGACCACCACGATTCGGCGTTCGTTCAGGACATCGCTGCTGAAGTACGGATCGGCCAGAGCAACCGCCAGCAGCCCGAGAAACGTCAGTTGCAGCAGCAGCGAGAGCCAGTGTCGAAGCTGCCGCCAGATCGCTCGCGGCTGCTTTTCCGAGAACACTTCTTCCCAGAACATCACCGTCGATACGGCAACCTTCCGCCGCTTCACTTTCAGCAGATAAAAGATCACGATCGGCACGCCGAGAGCGATCCACATCAGAGCTGTCGGATTGTGCAACGGCATATGGCTGTTCGGCGAAAGGAAACATCCGGTCGACAGTTTCTATTTTCAGACGGCAACGAATTCAAACGGGACGAACCGGCAATTGCACCGCCACGGCCGGTCGCCATCGTGGCGGCTCCGGAATCTGCCATTCCGTACCTGCCGCAGCGAACGTCGACTTTCGCCGCTCGCGGGCTGTCGGCACAAGCGGTGATCGGGGGCTCACGGTGCGCGGCAGTTCTGCCACACGGCGCATGAAAAATCCCGGTCCGGCGCAGGTGCTCGATGTATCGATGCGTGGCCGGCATCGAACTGTCGAACTCTGCGCCACCGGGAATCGGACAGCGCCGTCGTTATCGATCGGCAGATGAGAACATACCCTCCCGTTTCAACGGGAGGGTCGAAGTTTGATCGCCGTGCAGGCGATCACACGAGGGGAGGGCGTCCGCGCAACGGGAGTTTCCCGTGCGTCGCCCACCTGCGGTCGAACGCCTGAACGGCATGCGTCTGGCGACCCTCCCGCTGAACCGGGAGGGTGAAGCAGTTGTTGCTCTGCATTGGTAAATCCTCATCTGCCGCAGGCCTTATCGATCGAGACGCATTTGCCGCGGTTCGTTTGTTTCCGCAGCCCGTATCGGTGCGTTGCTCATCCTTTGACGCGAATCTTGCGAGCCTTCGCGGGTTCCGTCTTGGCCAGCGTGACGGTCAGGACGCCGTCCTGATACTCCGCCTTCACGTCATCCTGGTTCACTGCGCAGGGCATCTGCACGGTTCGTTCAAACGTGCCCGAACGCCGCTCAACACGATGAAACGTGCGGCCCTTTTCCTCCTTCTCTTCCTTGTGTTCGCCGCTGATGCGAACAATGTCGCCGCGAACTTCGATATCCAGTTCGTTCGCCTTCATTCCCGGAACGTCGACCTTGATTTCAATGTTCTGATCGGTTTCCGAGATGTCCATCGACGGAGCCGCGATTCGTGACAAGCCGCCGTTCGTCTCGCCTTCCCAGTCCGACCAAACTCGCCGGAACGCGTCATCCAGTTCTTCATGCAGCGAAGCCAGCGGACCTCGACTAAACCACGGTGTCAACGCAGATGGTCGGCGCGGGGTGAGTGACGTTGTCATGGTCTTTCCTCCTGTTGAAGTGAATTCCACATCGATCGTGTCAACCGACACCGGCTGACCGCCAGATCGACATCGGCTCACGGTCAAAAAGCACAAACCGTGCCAATCAAACAGAGCGGCACAGCTCACGCCGCTGTCGGTCTCAGGAATCACGGGCTCCGGATTTGTCTGTCGATCGTGTGCACACGTGGCACACGGTCTCAGGCGTTTTGTGCGAGTTCGCGCAAGAACGACGATCGCCGTTCCGCAGTCGCCCGGCGAATCGGACAGAGCACAAGGAGTTTCGGGCGCCCGTCCGCAGCAGCCGCCGCGCTTCTGGTCCCGCGAGATTGGATCCACCGATTTCACAGATGCACACAGATGCTGCGCGGTCATTCCCGCGAAGCCTGCCCGCGCGCAGGCGGGTGGCGGTAACCCAGTCGTGCGCACCGGATTCCCGCCTTCGCGGGAATGACGGGGATGTAGGTTCCGGCGGCCCGACGGAACCCGTCCCCAGCAGCCACCGCGCTTCTGGACCCGCGAGATTGAATCCACCGATTTCACAGATGCACACAGGTGCTTCCCGGTCATTCCCGCGAAAAGCAGCACCGCGTCATTCGCTGACCGCGACACCAAGGCTCCTCAGCGCCGCGCGAGTCTTTCCGGTATCGGTGTAGACTTCGGCGTTGATGCCATACGTGCGCGCCTGCACGACATACGCTTCGATGTCGTCGGTATAGAAGCATTCTTCAGGCTCGGCATCGGCCATGCTGAGCGCGGCTTCGTAGATGGCGGCGTGAGGTTTCAGAGCTTTCGCCTGAAACGACGTCGTCAGCGCATCGAATCTCTGCAACAGGTCGTAGTTGCGTTCGATGTAATTCAGATGAGTGACGCAGGTGTTGGACAGCAGCACCAGCCGGATTCCCGCGGATTTCAGTTCGTCAACCAGCGGCACCATCGGTTCGTTCAGATGAAAGATATCCGCGACGGCATGACGCAGGTCGTCAATGGAAAACGTGTTACCGGTTTCGCGCTGAAAGCCCTCGTGAAATTCTTCTTCCGAGATTTCTCCGCGTTCCAGTTGCCACTGCAGCCCGCGCTGCAGCAGCAGGTCCGTGGCCTGATGAACGGAAATTCCGCAGACGGCAGCCACGTTTCGGCACATCGTCTGATGGCAGAAATACATCAGAACATTGCCCATATCAAAGAAGCAGGTCTTGATCATTGCTCCGGAGACCTCCGTGTCGGCAATCAGGGCCACAAATCGACCGCGATCGCAGAACCCCTGACAAAACCTATGAGATCCGCAGATGGGAGACAAAAGCGGTTCGGCTGGTTTGGCCCATCGTGTCGGTTTCAGAATCGCCCACAACTTGCGAATCTTCAGTGACGGCAACAGCACGTTTATGCAATGGACGTCCCGTCGACAAGTGACTGCCAATCCCGCCGACAGGGTGCGAGCCGGGGATTCGAATTCCGGCGTTTGCCGGCGCGCCTGCCGGGATGGCTCCTGCACGGCGATCGCCGCGGCGTGCGGCTGCGAACCGGCGTCTGTTGCCCTTCGGCGGTGACGAGCACTTGCTATTGTGTGTTCGCGTCGTCCGGTTTGTTGTCGTCTTCTTTGTCGTCGGAATCGGAGTCCGGATCAGCTTTCGCGGCGGCGATCGAGTCGCGGAGATCGTCGAAGAATTCCTGAACGTTGCGGTGTACGCTGCCCAGAAAACGCTTTCGGCGAGACATGGTGTCAGTAAGCGTCCCCATGATGCCCGCTTTTCGCCAGACACGCATCAGACGCGGCACCCGCGAATGTTTGTCCTGAACCATCAGGTGCCCGACCAGTTCCAGGTCCTCGCCGCTGACGATGGCGACCACCAGCAGCAGCGGACCTTCGTCGCGAACAATTTGCACTCCGTTGGGCAGCAGTGCTTTCTTCACGTAGTCGTTGATGACGTCTTCCAGGACTTCGCCGCTGCCTTCACGTTCTGCTCCGATGACGACAACCTTGACTTCGTCGAGATCCTTCAGCATCGGTTTTGCCATCGTCGTGTCTTCGATGGCGAAGATCTGCAAACCGCCGGGCAGGATTTCCACTTTGATGGGTTCGCCGCGTCCCGGACCACCGGATTCGTCACCGTGCGAGGCGATCCGCACCGGAGCGGTCCCGGGATTCAATGCGGTGGCATACATCTGGCCTGTGTTTAACGCGTTGCGAATGTCGTCGCAGGAAATACCAAAATTCAGTGACTGGCCGATGCGAAGCGTCATCGTGTTTATGGCGACGACGTTACCCAGCTTGTCAACGAGCGGGCCTCCGCTGTTTCCCGGAGAAATCGGTGCGGTGGTCTGCACCCACTGGCCGGCGTGATCCTGCAGGTTCAGCGTTTCTTCCAGTTCTTTGGCCGATCGAAATCCGCTGACGATGCCTTCGGACGCCGTGAAGTCCAGTCCCAGCGGAGCACCGAACGCTGTGACGCTGGTGCCCTTCGGCGGCAGCTCGTCGGCCAGTTTCAGACCCGGACGTTGAAAGCCGGCTGGCAGGTCAATCTGCAGAATGGCGATGTCGCGTTTTGAATCCAGATGCAGAAAACCGGACACCGGCATGCGCACGGAATCTGTTCCGTTGTCACCCTTAAAGACAACGGACGCTTCCTGAGCACCTTCGATCACATGATAGTTCGTGACGACTCGACCACTGCCGTCCAGCAGAAATCCACTGCCGTTGCCTTCACCTTCTTCAGTTTTGACGTCGACGCGAACGACGTTCGGTTCCACGGCTGCGATCAGATCGACCAGACGGCCGCTGTCCGAGAGTTGCAAGCGGTCGAACCGGGACATGTCGGCGGTCGGAGTACCGGCCAGCCAGCCGGCGGTGTGAGTCGAATCTTTCCAGGTACCGTCTGTCAGAATGAATTCGCCTGACGCCTGCGGCGGATGCGCGACGGCCTTGTCGGACATCAGTCGGATTCGCGTGCTGCTGGACGGATCGAACAACTCGATCATGTCGTTCGTCCGCATGGTTTCAATCAGCGGAAACTGCACATGTCCGCCTGCTGGGGCAGCATGGTAAGGCGCATCCGAAGCCTGGCCGCCGAAGAACCAGTTTTTGTCGCGTCTGGCATAGCCGTTGCCGGACGCCTGTAGCCATGCGACTCGATCCCCGCTGACAGCGTTCGGGTTCACCGCAGGAGAAATGAGCGACGAACGGCCGCTGCCCGAACTGTCGCCCGTCGGTGCATCCGCTCGACTCATCACCGCTGCGCGCGTTCCCGTTCCCTGCGCTGGCGCCGGAGTTGGGGCCGGAGTTGCGTTGCTGGAAGCATCTGCCATCGATGAAGTCGGGGCAGGCGCGGTCGCGGCGATCGCCGGACTGGTCGACTCAGAGGACTTGTTGCCCGCGGGAGTTACGTCCGCGGGAGTTACGTTCGCGGCGTTTGTTGGATTGTCACCAACGATCCAGTCGCCGGGTGAGTTCGTCGGGCTGGAATTTGACGCGCCCGAATCCTCCGGTCGCTGGTCGATTGCGACAATCGACGACCCGGAATTCCCACCGACCTGCAAGAACTCCGCCGCCAGAAACGCCGTCACTCCCAGCAGTACCAGGGCGGCGGCGGCCGCTCCGACGTAGATCAGAGCTTTGTTGCCGGATGACGGACATGCATCGGCACGCTGCCGCACGCGGCGGGCAGCGCGGCGAGCCGAAAGGTCGCGTTCACCCGATCGTTCCGGCCGTCCGGCTTGTCGCGGCGATTCGCGAGTTGACCGGCGTCCGGACGCGACGGATCGTGAATCCGGCTGAGCGGTGGTCTGCTGCTGGCCGGACCGGCTTCGTGCAGTGGATGACCCGGAAGGCGGGCGTTCTCCGCGGGCACCGGCGACACGCACCGGTTCGCCGCAATCCGGACAGCGAATCAGTTTGCCCGCGTGTTCGTCGGCCACGCCAAATCGTTTTCCGCAGGATCCACAGTCAACGATGATTATTGACATTTCCGGCCCCCGAATAGTCGTCTTCGAAAGTCATTTGCACGCAGTGGCCGCGGGAGCAGTGACACCCCACAGGTGGCTCGCCAGGGGCGATCGCTCCGCACCGGACTTTACCACCAGGATCAGCGGCGATCCATAAGGAAGCACCAATCCGGACCGATTTCGCATCGTCCGCCTATTTCATACAGACGTCGCTGTCGTGCGAATCTCCCGCCCCTCGACGAACAATCCGGACGAACAATTACGACACAGCCTTCGCACGCGGTTTCGGCCTCAGGCGGCCGCGCTGTTCTTTTTTCACCATGGCCAGCATTACCTTTGCCGGACTCACCGGAGCACTTTGCATTCAGACGCAGCGGAATCAAACATCGCTCGATCGGAAGTTGCGCGGATTGTTTGGGTACCGACTTCGGCCGGCATTCGGCAGGTGAAAAAATCTATCCGCGCGCACTCGCGGCGTCGCATTCTCAACCGTTCGGAACTATCTGCGCGGCTGGAAGGAACCAACGATGTTTTGCCAGATTCTCGCTATTGCGCGGCTTGCCCGAGGAACCGGGGGAGCGGGCAAATTTCGCGGCAGCCGCTTCCCAAAGTTCCCGCCGGGCGCCACGATACATGCTGCGGGCAGCCGATTCGTGCGTTCCCGAATCTTCCAACCTGCAGTCAGGAGCCGATCATGCGCCGAAGAACTTTTCTGTCCGCATCCGCCGCCGCTGTTCTTTCCGCTCGATTGGCAAGACCGTTGTTTGCTCTGCCGCCCGACAGCCGGTACATGAAAACCATCGGCCTGCAGTTGTGGACCGTTCGCAATCAGCTTGAAAAGGATGTGCCGGGGACTCTGAAGGCCGTCGCGACGGCCGGATACCGGCAGGCGGAACTCATGAATGTGCTGCAATCGGACGACATCATCAGGGCAGCTCACGACGCCGGACTGGATGTGGAATCCGCTTTCGTCGACTGGCAGTCGGTCGGCAACCCGAACGCCGCGGACGCTCCGTCATTCGACACGATTCTGGAGAAGGCCAAAGCGAAGAACCTGAAGTACCTGGTCTTCGGCTACATCGGCAAGGGTCATCGCGAAACCGTGGACCACTTCAAAGGTCATGCAGAACGAGCCAACGCCGCCGGACAAAAGTGCCGCGACGCCGGAATTCAGCTCTGCTATCACAACCACTCGTTTGAATTCACCGAGCTGCAGGACAGCAAAACCGGCTTCGATGTATTGATGGACGAATTCGATCGGGAACTGGTGAAATTCGAAGTCGATGTGTTTTGGGTGAAGATCGGCGGCTGGGATCCGATCGCCACAATGAAACGGCTCAACGGACGTGTGGCTCAGGTCCATCTGAAGGATCTGAAAGCCGGCACGGAAGTTCTGCACGACGAAGGCCAGGTGCCTCATGACGCCTTCCGGGAACTCGGCGCCGGCACAATCGACATGGCGGAAGTCATCAAAGTCGCCGCCGAAACCGGCGCCGCGCTGTGCCATGTCGAACAGGACCAGTCCCCCGACCCGATCGCCAGTATCGGCCAGAGCATGCAGCATCTGCGAAAAATCTAGCGGCGGCGTTGGTCAGGCCGTGGACTCCGCGACATGCACTCCGCGACGTGGCTCGGAGAGTTGTCCTCAGATTTCTCAGATGACGCTGATTGTTTCCGTCCGCGCACGCGGCGCTGCGAACACAAGTCATCTGAATGCATCTGCGGCGGAGTTTTTGTGATTTTGCTTTGATCCGTGCGATCAGGATCCGCGTTGTGACCTGGGACGCGCCGGACGAGTCGAATTCTTTCGGTCCGGTGCCGACTCCGTCACTTCCGTTGAGTCTGCCGAGTGACCATTCAATTCGATTGCGTTTGTGGAACACAATTCAACGTGGCTCGCGAACGAGCCGGCAGGAAGGCTCGCTGTTCCAGTTGCCTGGCTCAGCTCACAGTGCCATACGCCACCGGACAGCCTGTCGAAGCGGGCCTGCCTCCGCGGAAAGTCACTCGAAGGCAGGAAGGTCCCGTCAAGCCGAAGCTGTCGAAGGCCAATCCCGACGGCCGGAAGTATTCCGACTCCCGACAAGCGGAAATGCATCCTCTGCTGGTCATCCTGATTGCGGGGCTGCTGTTTCTGAACGGATGGAAGGCACTTGATTTTCTGATCTACGCCCCGTTTTCGATGAGCATTCATTCGGTGATGAGCCAGTCGATTGATGATCTGTCCGACGAGGAAATTGCCGAACTGGGAACGACTCGCGAGAAGCTGACGACGACATGGTTCAGGGTTCTTGCGGGCGGAATCGTTCTCGGAATCGGCCACCTGGCACTTGCAGCATCGATGGCGGGGATCCTGCTCTGGCGAGGCTACGCGGTCTACTATGCCGTTGTTGTCTCGATCGGCTTATTCGTGATCGACAGTGTTTTTGTCCGCCAATTCTCCGCAGTCGGCAGCCTGAACGTTTCGGCGGTGGTCACAATGATCCTGCTGTTGAAGTACATGCCTCCCGCGGCCTGGCCCCGGCTGATGAACCAGCGCCGCGTCATCGCCTGACTCGCCCCCGCACACGCATTCCCGGGCCGAGCCACGCGCTGACGAGCAGCGCGACGTCAGTTCGCCCTCATCCGAGTTTGTCGCGCGTGATGGCGGACTGACGTCGCGTTGAACAACACAGATCGCTCCACTACTGGCGGGCCTGATTCGCCCGCGAACGGCATCGATCATGATAACCATCGTCGCCCACTCGGAACGAATTCCGCAATTCAGGACGGCTCTTGCGACGCAGACCTCCGCTCGGTTCTTCAAGTGGTTCGTGCCGCGATCGGCCAAATGTCGACTCACGGTAGGTGCAAGTAGTAGAAGCGTGAGGCCAGTTGCCACAAGACCGGTTATCCTGGATCGACTCATTCCGAAGTAATCCTGTCGGGCGGTAACTGGTTTCACGCCAACTTGTCGCTTGCATGCGATGAATTCGCGTGCTCGATATTCCCTATCGCTGCAATTGGCAACCGACGACGGTTTGGAAATTGACAGGCCGTCTGCTCGCCGGGCTTTGTTCGGGCCGTTCGATGTCAGTTGGCAGGCTCGGCCGGGTTGTATTTCGCCGCTGTTTCGCGAGCCCACGTGGTGTCGTCGTGGGACAATTCACCGGGCGGGTTCCCGTCATAGTGCAGAAGCTCGGGATATGGGCCTTCGTCCCAGCAGCGTTCAAAGGCGGCCTGCAGGTCCAGAGTGACGTCGGTTTCGTCCAGCGGAATCGCGATTCGAGGCAGTCGCTGCCGAAGTTGAATCGCATACACCAGTTCCTGGCCGGCAACATAACGTGTCACGGCCGTCAGATAATGATACGGGGCGACCGATGCCAGCTTCTCTGCGGAGACTCGCACGGTGGCTCGATCTCCACCAGATTGACTCCGCCATCCCAGTATTCGTCCCGCTTCTTCAAATACGACTGACGACCAATACCGGGTCGCTTGTTGTGGGGACTGAGCACTTCGATGGCCGTGACAATGCGATTGCCCTGCGCCGGTTCGATGATGTGAATGACCGGCTCCCGCACTTCGTCGCGTCGCAGGTCAAATACGGCAGAAGGAGCATCCGCTTCGGCTTGTTCCACCGCAGTCGCAGTTCCGCCGCTTTCGCCGTGAATCCGCGATTGGCGAGTTTCAATGACGGCGACGTCGGGGCGAATCGGCCGTTCCGCTTCAACCACGTACAACCGATCCTGTGTCAGCGCCGCATAGCGAGGACGCAGCATCGGCTGAAGCTGGCCTCGAATGCAGGCTATCAGGCTGTCGTGGAAATCCGGCCAGATTTCCGGTTGTTCCAGATACGGGTCCATGCCGGGAAAAGGACAACGCATGAAGTGCTCCAGACGAGAACAGTCAGGACCGCAATGTCGTGTTCAGCATACGAGATTATCCCACAGCGCGACAACGTGCGTTCCATGCATCGCCGGCAAACAGCGAGACGTGAGTCCGCTTTCGCGGTTGACGCGAGACGGCACCACGGCGCCCGCGCGATGGCGGACTGACGTCGCGCCGCTCGCGGGGACTTCGATTGTCAGGTATCGTTCGCTGCACATGACCGCACCGCTCTCAACTCTCAACGCTTAGCTCTCAACTCGCCCCCATGACTTCATCCGGCACGGCAATTATCGGCACCGGCTTTATGGGCTGGGTGCATCTGGAAGCTCTGCGGCGAATCGGTGTGCCTGTTGTCGGGGTGCTGGGGTCGGGACAACAGAAGTCCGAGGACTTCGCCGCGTGCCTGGGTGTGCCTCGGGCGTATGCGTCATTCGACGAAGTTCTCGCCGACGACAATGTCACCACCGTTCATATCAACACGCCCAACCGCACTCACTTCGAAATGGCAAAAGCCGCGCTGGAAGCCGGCAGGCATGTGCTGTGCGAAAAGCCGCTGGCGATGACGTCCGCCGAATCCGCGGCGCTGGTACAGATCGCCGATCGCCATCCGAGACAGGCCGCAGCGGTCAACTACAACATCCGGTTTTATCCCATGTGCATGGAAGCTCGCGAACGCATTCGGCGCGGAGATTCCGGGAGGTTGTTCAACGTCACCGGCAGCTATGTTCAGGACTGGCTGCTGCACGACACAGATTACAACTGGCGAGTCCTTGCCGAAGCAGGCGGCGAACTGCGAGCCGTCGCGGACATTGGTACTCACTGGCTGGACCTGGTGCAGTTTATCACGGGTCTGAAAATTGAGTCCGTGTGCGCGGATCTGCAGACGGTGCATCCGGTGCGTCGCCGGCCAAAAGGTGAAGTGCAGACGTTTTCATCCGGTTCCGCGGGCGAAACGGAGCCGGTTGGCATCTCAACCGACGATTACGGCTGCGTCATGCTGCGATTCGCGGGCGGTGCTCACGGCGTTCTGCATGTGTCGCAGGTGACAGCCGGTCGAAAGAACTGCCTGCGGTTTGAGATCTCCGCTCAACAGCAGGCTCTGGCATGGAACAGCGAACAGCTGAACGAACTGTGGATCGGCCACCGCGATCGAGCAAACGAAGTGCTGCCTCGCGATCCGTCGCTGCTGACCGATGCCGCCAAAGCCTGTGCGAGCTACCCCGGCGGCCACAACGAAGGCTACGACGACTCGTTCAAGCAGTGTTTCCGAAGTTTTTACAACTACATCGAAGCGGCGGACTTTTCAGCTGACCCGCCATTCGCCACCTTTCGCGACGGTCACCGCGAAATTGTGCTGTGCGAAGCGATTCTGCAAAGTCACCGAGAACGAAAGTGGGTGGAAGCTTGAAGTGGCGCTCCCGGGTTTTGGCAAGCCGCCGTGTTGGCGAGTCACCCGTGTTGGCGAGCAGCGCGACGTCAGTCCGCTTTCACGGCTGCTTGCAAGTTGGCGGCGCGGTCCCCGGCACGATGGCGGACTCACATCCAGCCGCTCGCCGGAGGAACAGCGAAGGAGCCCCGGAACAAGTTTTGACTTTGCGATTTGAGATTTTGAATTTGAAATTTGGAGCTTCCTGATGCAACTTGGATTCGTCACTGCCATTCTGCCGGAACTATCGCTGGAAGAAGTGCTCGCCACCGCCGCGGAGATCGGTTACGACTGCGTTGAAGTCATGTGCTGGCCTGAGGGAAAAGCCGAACGACGCTACGCCGGAATTACTCACATCAACGTGGACACATTTTCCGAAGCCAATGCGTTTCGCATCAAAGAACTGACCGAGAAATACGGCGTGTCGATCAGCGGCCTGGGCTACTATCCCAACCCGCTGTCTCCGGATGAGGCCGAAGCCGGCGCCGCGGTGGAGCACATCAGGAAAGTCATCGCCGCCTGTCCGGTTCTCGGCCTGAATCAGATGAACACCTTCATCGGCCGCGACTGGACAAAGTCGGTCGAGGACAACTGGCTGCGATTCTTCAACACCTGGAAGCCAATCATTGAATTCGCGGAACAGAAGGGAGTGCGGATCGGCATCGAAAACTGCCCCATGCTGTTCAGTTCGGATGAATGGCCGGGAGGCAAGAATCTGGCGATCAGCCCGAAAATCTGGCGACGGATGTTCGACGATATTCCCAGCGACCATTTCGGGCTGAACTACGACCCGTCGCATCCGGCATGGATGCAGATGGACTGCATTCAGCCGCTGCGTGACTTCAGCGAAAAGCTGTTCCACGTTCACGCCAAAGACGTGCGAGTCGACCGGCATCGCCTGAACGACGTCGGCATCCTGGCTCACCCGCTGGAATACCACACACCCAAACTGCCCGGCATGGGAGAAGTCGACTGGGGCCGGTTCTTCTCGGTGCTGGGCGACGTCGGCTACGACGGACCAGTGTGCGTGGAAGTCGAAGACCGAGCCTACGAAGGTTCACTGGAATCCCGCAAACTGGCGCTGAAACAGAGCCACACGTTCCTGAGGAATTACGTGCCGAAGAAGTAGGACAATTCCGGCCAGGGTCACGTTGATCGGCCAACATTATTCGGCGAGCAGCGCGACGTGAGTCCACTTTCGCCGCTGGTCGGCCGTCGTGGTTCCGCCGGGCCGTCGGCACCTACAAGCCTGCGGTTTCGCATGGCGGACGGACGTCCCGTGAATCGCCTGACAAACGTTCGCCGTACTCACAGCAACAAAGACAGGATCTGAACGAATGGATTTTCGTTACACCGACCTTTCGAAGATGATCGATCACTCGCTGCTGAAGCCGACGATGACGGTGAATGAGCTTGAGGCGGGATGTCAGTTGGCCGTGGCCTATGACGTGGCGAGCGTGTGCATCATGCCGTACTACCTGAAGCGGTGTGCGGAGATTCTGGCGGGAAGCACCGTTCAGCCGAGTACCACGATCGGGTTTCCTCACGGTGGCCACACGACAGCCGTCAAAGCGGCCGAAGCGGAGCGAGCCGTCGCGGATGGTTGTCAGGAATTGGACATGGTCGTGAACATTTCGCAGGTACTGAGCGGCAACTGGGATTATGTGCGAACGGATATCGCCGCGGTCATCGATGTCGCTCACGCGGCAGGGCGCAGGGTGAAGGTGATCTTTGAGAACTGCTATCTGGAAGACAACCACAAGATTCGCCTGTGCGAAATTTGTGGTGAACTGAAGGCTGACTGGGTCAAGACGTCGACCGGTTACGGCACGGGCGGAGCAACTCACGAGGATCTGAAGTTGATGCGGATGCATTCGCCGGATCACGTTCAGGTCAAGGCGGCTGGCGGAGTTCGCGATCTGGACGCTCTGCTGGCCGTCCGCGAACTGGGCGTGTCACGCGTCGGTGCGCCCAGCGCGACGAAAGAATGCTGGACGCGGCCCGGCAACGGCTGGGTCTGGAACCGATTGCCGCTGCCCCCGGGTATGTGGTTGACGGGTATTAGTAGCCTGAGTGCTCTCGGCTGCTGCAATTCCAAGATCGCGTTCATGCTGCAACGCTTCTGCGATCCGCCATCTCACGGTGCGGTAGAGTTTTGAACAGGACTTCCAGGAAGTGCATTCTCGGATTTCGGCCGCGAGCGGCTGGCAAATTCGCCACAAGTTGACGCGACTCTCACTAATCATGTTCGGGCGAGCATGGTGACGTTTTGAAAACGATTTCTTTGCCTTCAAACGAGCGTTCATTGCAAGACACGTTTCGCGGGTCGTTTGCTGATATCAGAGCTTCGACGTAGAGCGGATTCAGAAACTCAAGAATGGCGAAAGATCGTACAGCGACGTCGAAACCACCACGCATCGGGTAACTGCTGGAAAGTTTGAGATGCAGGAATTCTGATGGAACCATTGGATGAATGTGGCAATCAGACAGGCATCCCACGGCAACCGGGATCGATGCCAGCAGAAGCCACATGGCGACGGGATTGATCAACTGCTGGTGGTTTCTCGGGCGACAGCCACGGCCAGAGCTGTGGATTCCGGCCGGAATGATGGCGTATCGCTTGTTCCAGCGGGCAGTGCGTAGTCCATCGATAGACCGAGCACATAGAGGCCATTGTCCGTCATCGCGCCCAATGAAAGGCCCACCGACGGACCGCACAATGGGTGTCAGCGTATCTGCCGGCGACTGCAGATCCAGACATCGGGATACGTCAATTGCGACATGTCGTGAATTTTAACGCGAACCCAGCGCATCGCGACTCAGTCAGCAGCTTCACTTGTGTGCACACGTTCAATGACCATGTCAATCGCCTGCCGCATCCGGTCGCGGTCGATTTCGTGAACGTTGATGGGGTTGCCGATGCCGGCGAGCATGGTGATGGTCAGGCGGCCTCCCAGATGCTGACGGAATTCTTCCAGGCCGTGGAACAGTTCTTCGGTGTCTTCCAGAGCGGGGTGGTCGACCAGCAGGCCAAGGTGCTCCAGACAATCGACGACGCGATCGGCGTCGACGGCGGGCAGGCCGTGGACCAGGCTGCTGTAGATCGTGTCCACGGCGACTCCGATCGCGACGGCTTCCCCGTGACGCAGACTGAAGTTGGTCATGGTCTCCAGTTTGTGAGCCGACCAGTGGCCGTAATCCAGCGGCCGTGCTTCCAGCATTTCGAAGGGATCGCCGTTTTCGGTGATGTGGCGCAGGTGCCAGCGAGCGGATTCGGCAATCACCGGCCAGCATTCGTCCTGCCGATGACGAATCGCTTCGGCGTCGCGGCAGATGCGGTCAAAGAATGCCGCATCCTTCAGAAGTGAAACCTTGACGGCTTCGGAAAACCCGCACAGGAAGTCGCGGTCGCTGAGCGTTTCGATCAACTGCCGGTCGTTGATGACGCCCCACGGAACGGCGAACGTCCCGATCCAGTTTTTCCTGCCGAAAAGGTTGATGCTGTTCTTAACGCCGATTCCGGAATCGGCCTGAGCCAGGGTTGTGGTGGGAATGCGAATCAGCCGGATTCCGCGGTGAGCAATTGCAGCGGCGAATCCGACGGCGTCCAGCACGGCTCCACCGCCGATGACCACGACGTAGCTGCGACGGTCCAGGTCGGCATGGTGAAAGCACTTCAGCATCCGTTCGACGATGTGGACATCGTTTTTGACGTCTTCGCCGCCGGCCACGACCTGGACGTTTCCCGTGACGGTCAGACGATCCGAGTGGCGTCGACAAAAGGTTCCGATCAGGTGCCGGAGTTCCGGGTTTGCGATGGCCACCTGTTCATCGATCCAGAACTGAACTCGAGGAACGCGGTTCTCTGACGATTCCAGCAGATCGAGCAGCACCTGCTGTTCGGCCCCGAAGACGTCGTGCGTGAATCGCAGTCGGTGAGTGAACCGCACTTCAAAGGGCACATCTTCGCTGCATTCGTCGCGACCGTCTTGAGCGGAAGTCCTGTCGTTCATGCGATTCGGCCGGAGGTGGATCGGTTGCGGTGATTCGGGCGAGCGACACGTTACGCACTTCGGGGATTGAAGAGCGACAACACGGCGCGACGATCAGTGGTGGTCCTGATAACCGGTGTGAAACCCCGAAGCCGTGGTTTCGGACCGCACAGCTCGCCTGATCGGAAGCGACCTCGCGAATCGGCAATCTCAGGACGGTGAGTCACGACCGCCTCCGTGCGGAACGAACTCCAGGCAATGTGAAACTGGCTAACTTGGGTTGTTTGTAAATTGAGTGGTTCTTGCGGACCTGAAATTTACGAACCTGGTGTTCCGAAGACCAGCATACCCTGCCGATGTAAAGGGAGCCAGCGGGAGACCGGCAGTGATTGCCGGTAACTCGGAAAGACCAGCGATCGTCGCGGGTCATTGGTGAGGCGAGGTCCGGCGATCGTCAAGGGCGCCCGATAGATTCGGAACGATCGTTACCTTCGCAACGTGTTTAACTCTAAACCGGCAGTCTCTGCCTTTTGCTTACATTGCTGAACTTTTCCAGTCCGAAAAAACAGGCGGTGTTACCCAACTTCGGATATTGGAATGTGTTCGGCAACGTGTGTCGCTCAGAGTTCCTTCCGTTCCCTCAGTTCAGAAATTCAGGAGAAGTGAAACAATGAAAGGGATTACCCTCTCGGCTGCTCTCGTGGTCTTTTCGATCGCAGGCAGCGCAAACGCCGGCTTGTTCGGCATGTTTGGTGGCGGCTGCAACAGTGGTTGTGGCTGTGCTCCGGAACCGTCTTGCTGTGCACCGTCGTACGATCCAAGCTGCTGTGCACCGGCTGCCTGCTGCGAGCCGACCTGCTGCGCTCCTGCAGCTCCGGCCTGCTGTGCTCCGGCTCCTGCACCATGCTGCGAGCCAACCTGCTGTGCACCGGCTCCAAGCTGCTGTGCTCCGGCTGCCTGCGGTGGTTGCAATGACGGTTGCGGTTCAGGCTGTGGATGCAGCTCCGGATGCGGACACAAGTTCCGTATGCCCAAGCTGCGTTGCCCCAAGATTCGCCTGCCCAAGTTCAAGAAGTGCAAAATGCCGAAGCTGTTCCACGGTGGCTGCGGTAGCTGTGGTGGTTGCGGAAGCTCCTGCGGCGGATGCGGCGTTGCCGCCAGCTGCTGTGCTCCGGCTGCCTGCGAACCGACCTGCTGTGCACCGGCCTGTGAGCCATCCTGCTGTGCTCCCGTCTGTGGCGGCTGCAACTAAGCGGGAAGCGGCGTAAGGTTAGGTGATTAGCCTTCGTGAAGTTCGGGCCTGTCGGTGAGTCGGGTGGAAAGTCGTGAGTCCGCCCGTTCCGGCTCGCAGAGTGTTTCTAGTGCGGACTGAAAAGTTCTGAAGGAGCGGCCGCACAGGTCTGACCTTCACGGTTAAAAACCCATCCTTCCGCCCAATCGCTGGAAGAGGAACGTGAGATATCCTCACGGGGGAACACGCCAACGGGATTGACTCCCGCACCGCGGTTCCACCGGTGATCAGCATGGGTGGATCTGTTGGTGGAAAACGTCAGAAGCGGTGACGACGCTGAGAAATCAGCCAATCGTCACCGCTTCTTTCATGCGCGGCCGGAAAACGCGGCCGTCAGATTCCTGCACGCGTCCCAGGTTCCACGCCATTACTTTGCGGCCTGCAACGCTGCGGCACCGATCCCGGCCGGGCGGTATTTCGACGCCGAGCAACGGTTGGCAAGGCATCTTCGCCCGCACGGCGTCGACAACCGAAACGATTCCAGGAACCGTTGTCTTTCGGCGAATCTTCCTGAGAACCGAGTCCCGACCGCCGTGCAGGACAGCGCTGCGATTTCGTGGCATTCCCGTAATCCGGACACGAAGTCGCCCCGAAGGAATCCGGATTCTCACGGCCGAAACCGGTTGTGTCAGCGGTCGTTTTTGCAAGAATGCCAGGGAAAGTCGCAGATCCTCAGACATAACGTCATTTCCCACTCCCGGACCTTCCCTGATGTCTTTGATCATATTGCGGGTCGTCTACCTGGTGATCTGCATCGGTGCGATTCTGGCGTACATCAATCCCGATGAAGCGCTGGATTCGCCCGCCTACCTGCCCGCGATCATCAGCAATCACAAGTTCATCGCATTCTTCGTCCTGCTGGGCGTCAGCCAGACCGTGACGATGGGGGACATGCTGATTCGGCGAAAGCGCATCGAAGTGATTTCCGCGATCTACTTCGGTGTTCTGATCGGTGTGTTGCTGGCATATCTGATGAGCCAGGCTCTGACGCCCGTTGTCGCTCCGCCGTTTGACGATCTGGCGCTGCTGATGACGCTGCTGGTGTTTCCGTACATCTGCGTATCGCTGCTGCTGCAGACGAAGGACGATTTCCGGTTCATCATTCCATACGTGGAATTCGCGCGAGATTTGAAGGGTGGTCGGCCGCTGGTCGTCGACAGCAGTTCTCTGATTGACGGTCGCATCGCCGATGTTGTCGAGACGCAGATCATGGAATCTCAGCTCATCGTGCCGGATTTCGTCCTGGCGGAAGTTCAGGATATCGCCGACAGCAACGACAAGAATCGCCGGCAGCGGGGCCGCCGCGGTCTGGAAGTGCTGGCAAAGATGCAGCAAAGTCCGCATACGGAAGTGCGAGTCCACGAGACTCACCGCAACGAATTCCGTTCCATGACGGTTGATCAGAAGCTGGTGGAACTCGCCAAGCAGATACGCGGCGGCGTGATCACCAACGACTTCAACCTGAACAAAGTGGCCAGCGTTCAGGGCATCCCTGTGATCAATCTGAACGACGTCGCGAATGCACTTCGCCCCAGGTTTATTCCCGGTGAACGAGTCCGCATCAAGATCATCAAGGAAGGCGAATCTCAGGGCCAGGGCGTCGGCTATCTGGACGACGGGACGATGGTCGTCTGCGAAGGCGCTGCCAATCTGATCGGCAAGGAAACGAACTGCATCGTCACCAGCGTGCTTCAAAGCAGTGCCGGCCGAATGATCTTCTCCCGACCGGTGTTCACGCCGCGCGGGGAAAGAAGCGACGACGACGCGTGAACGCCGCCCGTCAGAACGAAGCCGCGTTCAGGCGGCAGGGACGAGTTCAGACCATCGGCAGATGCGAATGGACCATTGCAGAACGGCAATTGCTTCACCCTCTCGTTTTGACGGGAGGGTGTATTCTCGTCTGCCGCGGGCCTCGTGCATGGCTCGCGGTGGCGCCGGACGTTCAATAAGCTTCGGGGATGAGCGTCAGTGATTCTCCCGGTGACTGGTTTCAGCGGTTTGTCCGCGACTACGGCATGGTGTTTGTCCTGCTGTTGCTGTGCGCGCTGTTCACGGGATTGACGCTGAATGACCAGAATCCCGGCGGGACGGAAGCGGGAACGGAATTGGCCCGCACGATTCTGGCCCGGTACGGCAGTTCCGCCCGCGTGATCATTGCGACCCGCGACACGTCCGAGGACCGCGGTTTCGCGGCGGCGGTGGAACAGACACTCACCGCTGAAGGCGCGACGGTGCTGGCGAATGTGAACGGCAGTCCGGGAGACGTCAGGGCCGCCATTCAAAACGCTCTGGCCGACGGAGGCAACATCGATGCGATCGCGGCCAACGACGCGGCGGCCAAGTGGACCGTCTACGACCAGTTCGAACAGGTCGGCAGAGAAAAGTGCGTCATTCCGGACGCCTATCGATGGCCCGACTTTCTGAAGCTGACCAATCTGCTGGGAGTCGCGCATCAGACCGCGATCATCGCGATCATCGCAATCGGCATGACGATGGTCATCATCACGGCGGGGATCGACCTGAGCGTCGGATCGCTGGTCGCGTTGTCATCGGTCGCGGCAGCCATCGTGGTCCGCAACCTCGGCGGCGGAAAATCCGCGGGGCCGGAGTTTGTCGTGCTGGGTTATCTGTTTGCCCTGCAGGTCTGCGGCATCCTTGGGGCGTTCGTCGGAGGCATCATCACCGTCTTCCGCGTACCGGCCTTCATCGTAACGCTCAGCATGATGATGGCGGCGAACGGACTCGCGAAACGCATCTCCGACGGCAAGTCGATCCCGGAAGTGCCGCCGTCATTTCTGTGGCTGGGAGGCGGACAGACGTGTGGCGTGCCGAACCCGATTCTGCTGATGCTGGCGCTGTATCTGATCGCTCATGTCGTGATGTCTCACACGGTTTTCGGTCGTTACGTGTACGCGATCGGCGGCAACGAAGAGGCCGCTCGACTGTCCGGAGTTCCCGTGAAGCGAGTGCTGCTGACCGTGTACACGCTTAGCGCGCTGCTGGCGGGGCTGGGCGGAATTGTGCTGTCGTCGCAATTGGGTGCCGGGGACCCGAAGTTCGGCGAAATGTACGAACTGGAAGTCATCGCGGCCGTTGTCGTCGGCGGCACGTCGCTGATGGGCGGCGAAGGGAAAATCTTCGGCACATTGATCGGAGCCTTCATTATCGCCGTCATCAAGAACGGAATGAACCTGACCAATGTTGATCCGTTCAACCAGAAGATCGTGCTGGGAGCCGTACTGCTGACAGCCGTTCTGCTGGACACCGTGAAGCGGCGCGGATTGGAATTGTGAGAACTGCGATGCGGCGCGGAGCGAAATTGTGAGCACTGCGAAATCACCCACCCACCCGCCGGTGATTGTCGGCCTGGGAGAAGTGCTGTGGGACGTGTTCCCCACCGGTCCGCGATTCGGCGGTGCTCCCGCAAACTTCGCCTGCGCGAGCGCCGGGTTGTCACCTGCCGCGAAGGTGTCCATGGTCAGCGGCGTCGGTCGCGACGAACTGGGCCGTCAGGCTCGCCGCGAACTTCAGGACCGCAGCGTTGAAACGACGTATCTGGCCGAAAGTGATCGTCCTACCGGAACCGTTCACGTGGAACTGGATGACGCCGGCCACGCCGACTACCGATTCGCCGATAACACGGCCTGGGACTGTCTGACGTGGTCAGCCGTGTTGAATGACCTGGCCGCGGCCACCGACGCCGTGTGCTTTGGAACGCTCGGTCAGCGCAGCGACGCTTCTCGTCTGACGATTCAGCAGTTCGTGAAGTCGGTGCCGAACGCGTCGCTGCGGATTCTGGACATCAACCTTCGGCCTCCGTTTTTTACCGGCGATGTCATTCTTGAATCGCTGGCTCTGGCGAATGTGCTGAAGCTGAACGACGAAGAACTGCCCGTTGTCGCGCGGTTGTGCGGCGTGTCGGGGACGGACGCACAGATCGTCAGAACGCTTTCGGAAACGTTCGGACTGAGGGCCGTCGCAGTGACTGCCGGAGCCGCAGGAGCCATGCTGCTGGTCGATGGCGAACTGCGCGAACTGCCGGGAGTCACCGTGTCGGTAGTAGACACCGTCGGTGCCGGCGACGCGTTTACCGCGGCAACGACGCTCGGGCTGCTGGCCGGAAGGTCGGCCGATGACATTCTGCAGCACGCCGTTAAAGTCGCCGCGTTTGTCTGCACTCAGCGAGGAGCGACGCCCGCGTTTCCGGTGGAGCTGCAGGTGTAAATGACGTTGTCGTGCGCGGGAACAGCGATGCGCGCGATGCGGCTGGGTTCCCGCCTCCCGCCTGCGCGGGTGCAGGCTGCGCGGGAATGACGGGGATGGTGTTCTGCCATTCACCGGACTTCCCGTTTTCTGGTCGTTGGATCGCAGAAAAACGGGCAGCGATGCCGTCAATGGCGGAGATTCCGGCGTAGCATGTTCCAGCGTTCCGCGATTCACCACGACATTGACCGCCGCTTCCTGCATGACTCCAAACGACTCGCCAAATGCCCGTTCGACGGACAGCAGCGTCATCCGATGGGCTCGGCGGCTGGGAGTCGATCGAGCGGTCGCGTTCGCGGTGCTGGCGCGGATGTGGCAACTGCTGACCGGTCCGGTGACTCAGTTGCTGATCGTGTTCTGCTTCAGCGTGAACCAGCAGGGCTACTACTACGCGTTCCTGAATCTGCTGGCGATGCAGGTTTTCGTGGAACTCGGCCTGCACGTGGTGCTGATCAATGTCGCCAGCCACGAATGGTCCGGCCTGCGACTCGAAGCCGGACAGATCGCCGGTGACGTCGAAAAACGCTCGCGGCTGGTATCGCTGGGACGAACGGCGGTGGTGTGGTATTCGGTCGCGGCGCTGGTCTTCGTCGTCGCGGTGTCGGTCGCCGGCGTGTGGTTCTTCGAAGACACCGCGACGCAGCGAACCGGCGTGCAGGATCTGGAACAGACTCAGGCTCAGCCAGTCAGCGAAACCGCAACACCGATCGCGACATTGGCTGGTGACTCGGCGCCTGCCGTTCACTGGATCGCTCCGTGGCTGGGGCTGGTCGTGTTTACGGGCCTGCAATTGGCGCTGTTGCCTCTGACGGCCATTCTGGAAGGATGCGGACAGTTGCCGACAGTGAATCGCCTCCGGTTCTGGCAGGGAATTGCCGGATCGTGTGTCGTGTGGATTCTGATTGTTGCGGGTTGCGGCCTGTGGGCTTTGGCGGGTTCGGCGGCAGTGCGATTGCTGGGGGAACTGTATCTGGTGGCTGTGCGTTACCGCGGCTTCTTCGAAGTCTTTCGCCGGGCTCCGGAAGCCGGGTTGCTGAGCTGGAAGAGCGAAGTGCTTCCGTTGCAGTGGCGGATCGCGATTCAGGGAGCCTTACTGTGGCTGGCGGCGCATCTGGCAGGACTGGTGCTGTTTCGGCGCAGCGAAACCGAAGCGGCTCAGTACGGCATGATGTGGACGATACTCGCGGCCATGCAGGCGGCTTCGCTGTCGTGGGTGGAAACTCGGCGCCCGCTGTTCGGAACGTTGATCGCCGAACGCAGATTCGCCGAACTCGACGACAGCTTCTTTCGATTAAGTCGAATTTCCATTCTGCTGATGGCTGCCGGTGGAGCCGCGTTTTCGACGGGAGTCTGGGTCGTTGGAAACTGGTCGAACTGGTTCTTCGACCGCATCGCCGCACGATTGCCCGATGTAAAAGTTGCCGCGATCCTTTCGCTCGCGATGGTGGTGATGCACCTGGCTCAATGCACAAACATCTATGTTCGAGCCCACAAGCGAGATCCGTTTCTTGCGGCGTCGATTGTTTCCAACATCGCAATCGCGTCGCTGGTTTTCTGGCTGGGAACCAACTATGGCATGTCGGGAGTCGTTCTCGGCTATCTGGCTGGCGTCAGCATTGTGCAGGTTCCGCTGTGGCTCAGCATCTGGCATGTGACTCGCCGCGACTGGCACGGGGTGGGAACGATGGAGAATGCGGGAACGGGTGGGTGACGAGAGTTGAGAGTTGAGAGTTGAGAGTTGAGAGTTGAGAGACGAGAGGCCGGAGATGAGAGGCCGGAGATGAGAGGCATGGGAGTGGTTTTGGTATTACTGCATTGGAATGAATGTGTCGGAGTCTGAATCTTTGTGTCCGCTGGTGCTCGAACGGATTGCCTGTCCGTTGTGTGGCGGAACCGACATGGACGCCGTGATCCGTGCGGGATCCTCGCTGGGGCATCGCCGGTGAGTTTCATGTCGAACGCTGCCGTCGCTGCGAACATCGATTCATGAATCCCCGGCCCGCGCGCTGAGCGACCTGGCGAAGTGCTATCCGACCAACTATGCACCTCATCAGGCGCCGGCATCAACATGCGGAACAATCACGTGCATCCGGCGAACTGCGGCACCCTCCAGGAATCGTCACCGCTCGGCCGTGGTACCTGAAGTATCTGCCGCTGAAATATGTTCCAGGGCTGAAGGCGTTCTATGAATGGCTGCTGAACGATCTCAGCCAGCCGGTGGCCGCAGTGCCGTCCGGCCGACCCGTCGGCGCAGCACCGAGGGCTCTGGAAGTCGGCTGTGCCACAGGATCGTATCTGCTGAAACTGCGCGACGCCGGCTGGGATGTGCAGGGAGTCGAACCGGGAGCGGGACCGGTCGACGTTGCTCGCGCGGCCGGTTTGAACGTTCATCACGGCAGCCTGGATTCGTTCGATTTGAACGCCGGGCACTTCGATCTTGTGGCGGCGTGGATGGTGCTGGAACACGTCCCGGATCCTCGAACAACACTGCGGCAGATGTTCGATCGGCTGCAGCCCGGCGGGCGATTGCTGCTGAGTGTTCCCAACGCCGGCTGCTGGGAACCGGCGTTTTTCGGTGCCGACTGGGATACGTGGGACTTGCCGCGGCATCTGCATCACATCACCCCGAAATCAATACGCCGGCTGCTGACGGAATGCGGTTTCGAACACGTCAACATTCAGCATCAGCGAACGCTGCTGAACGTCATCGGCAGTCTGGGCGTGAGCATGCGGCGGCGACGGCCCGGCAGCCGAATCGGTTACTGGTTTTGGAACTATCCGAACGCTCCGAAGTTGTGGCTGCAGTTGCTGCTGGCTCCGGCGGCTCATCTGCTGGCATTCCTTCACCAAAGCGGCCGGCTGACAATTTCGGCGATCAAAGGTGAAGAGAACTCCGATCACGCGACCGACAACGCATCGGTCCGCAAGCCGGCGCCGTCAGCGGACACGCCCGATTCGCCACAGCCAGCGCCGGGTTTTCGACTCGCTACAGAATTGTGAACGCATGACGCAGCCTGAACTCAGATTCCATTTCGGCCACAACTGGAAGAAGTTCCAGAGTCGGCTGACGGATGCCCGAACAGACCATGCGCGCGAATCGATCATTCGGCTGCTGAGGAGGCACGACCTTCAGCGTCAGAGGTTTCTGGATGCCGGAAGCGGCAGCGGATTGTTCAGCCTTGCGGCCCGTAGGCTGGGGGCGACGGTGACTTCATTTGATATCGATCCGGACAGCGTCGCCTGCACGCGTTACCTGAAGGATCGCGAACAGTCTTCCAATGACGACTGGCAAGTCCTGAGCGGTTCCATTCTGGACGCGGATCTTCTCGCGACGCTGGGAATGTTCGACGTGGTCTATTCGTGGGGAGTCGTTCATCACACCGGACGCATGTGGGAAGCGATTGAGCGGCTGTTGACGCTGGTCGACGACGGAGGAATTGCGGTCGTTGCGATCTACAACGATCAGGGGTTTTCGTCGCGGCTGTGGATGGCCATCAAGAAACTTTACAACCGACTTCCCGGTTTCCTGCGGCTGCCGTATCTGATCACGATTCTTGGCTGGAATCTGCTGTGCCGCGCGACAACAACTGCGGCGGCGATGCTGGTCCGGCTCATCACGCTGCGCAATCCATTCGTCCCATTCCGTCGCTGGTGGAACGAAGACCGCGGCCGGGGAATGCACTGGTGGTACGACTTTGTCGACTGGGTGGGAGGCTGGCCGTTTGAAGTGGCCGGGCCGGGCGAAGTCTTCCGCTTCTTCGACGACCGCGGTTTCGAACTCATCAATCTGGAAACGACGGCCGGCAGCGGCTGCAACGAATTTGTATTTCGCCGCCGAACCGCACCACAACTCGGCACCGACAGCCGTGCCCCATGAATCGCTACGCCATGAAAATTCTGATGCTGTGTTCGGGCGACCGGGCTCCCGCGACGCGATTTCGCATGTATCCGTTCGCGCGGCACCTGCGTCTGGCCGGTCATCGATGCCGGATCGCCAACAGCTTTCCTCAAAAGTACGACTACTTTCCGTGGATGGGTTTCCGTCCCAGCCAACTGCTGAAGCGCGGCGTCAGAATTCTGCACTACCTGCAGTCTCGCCTGCTGCGCGACGAAATCGTGATCGTGGAACGTGAAGTGTTCGATCATCCGACTTCCTTCATCGAAGAATGGTTTCGAAAGAGCACACGCCGACTGGTGCTGGATCTGGACGACGGTGTCTTCCTGCGCTATCCGGAAAAATTCGAACGACTGGTGCCGATCGCGGATCTGGTGATCTGCGGCAACTCGGAAATCGAAGACTGGATTCGGCCCCGAAATGCTCGCACGATCCTGATCCCGACGTGCGTGGAGATGGCCTCGTATCCGGAAAAGGACTGGTCCGCGGCGACGGATCGTCCCGTGCGAATCGGCTGGATCGGCACGACCGGAAACCTGAAATACTTCGCCGTTGCCGCCGCCGCGCTGCGACGGCTGGCGGAAATTCATCCGTTCGAATTTCGCGTCATTGTGCCGGACACCGGCCCGCTGGCGAACATCGACCTGCAGGGCGTGAATGTGCATTCCGTGACCTGGGACAAGCATCGCGAAGTCGATCAGCTTCGCGAAATCGACATCGGAATCATGCCGCTGTTTTCGACGGACGAATGGGACAAATACAAGTGCGGGCTGAAGCTGATTCAGTACATGGCCGTCGGCATGCCCGCGGTCGCGTCACCGGTCGGAGTGAATGCATCGATCGTGTCTCACGGCGTCGACGGATGTCTGGCCCGGAACGACGCGGAATGGTACGACTGCCTTAAGCAATTGCTGGAAAGCGAAGACCAGCGCCGCCGACTCGGCAAAGCGGCACGCGACACGGTGACGGAACAGTACTCCGTCGAAGCCAACTTCCCTCGTTTCGAATCAGCGCTGCGACAGTTGCTGGAGCACGACGATTCTCCACGCGGCAATGTTTGACCGATCGCGATCATCGCTCCGGCAACGCCGAAGGACGTGCGCCCCTGACCGTCACCGAGAACGAACGGCTGAACCATGTTCATTCCGCGGCCACTTCGCCGGACGGTGAAGTCGCTTGCGGCCGATGCTTTTCCGGAAGCTCGGCGGGCTGCCAGCTTGGAGGCAGGCCATCGGTGATTTCGATGTTGTCGAACGACTGGCTCCGGCGAGCCCCCACGCTGCGCACCCACGTTGCCATCCGACGGATACCGTCGGCCAGCGACGTTTCCGGAACCGCGCCAAAGACTTCGTCGCAGCGAGAATGGTCGGACCAGGCAATCTGAACCTCGTTTCGCGGCGGCAGGAATTCCAGATTCGGCGTCACGCCAAATTCCCGCGACACGATCTCGGCCAGATCCTTCACGCTGACCGGAGTACTGGCTCCGACGTTGAACACTGCATTCCGGCTCGCCGCAACAAACGGTGAGCCGATGATGGCGGGAATCAGGTCGCCGACATAACTGAACGCGCGCTGCTGGCTGCCGTCGCCGAAAACGGGCAGCGACAGGTTCTGCAGAATTCGATTCATGAAGATGCCGACGACGTTACGGTAACGGTCGCCGATGTTCTGAAACTCGCCATACACGTTGTGAGGCCGGAAGATAGTGAACGGAAGGCCGAACATGCGTTCCGCCGCCTTCAGGTCCATTTCCACAGCCAGCTTGGAGATGCCATATGGATCTTCCGGTTCCGGCACCGTGGCTTCCGTCATCGGCACCTGAGCACTGCCGTAGACCGCGATCGAACTTGTGAACACGAACCGTTCAACCTGATGCCGGACCGACGCGTTAATCAGATTTACGCTGCCGATCAGGTTGTTGGAATAATTGAACCGCCGAATAAAGTGACTCAGCCCTTCCGCGGCGTAAGCTGCCAGGTGAAAGACAAACCGAATCGTGTGTTCGCGAAAGATGCGGTCGACCGCTGCGTCGTCCAGAATGCTGCCCTGAACGAACTCAATGCACGGCGAATCCGGAATGTTCTGCAGAAAGCCGCCGGACAGATCGTCCAGAACCAGCAGCTTCAGACCTGCATAGCGTTCGTCGTTCAGCATGCCGCGCACGACATGCGAACCCAGAAATCCGGCTCCACCGGTAATCAACACAGCGGGCGGTGGGGATGGCTGAGGCATAACAGTCAGAGAATGTTTGGAAAGGCGAGGACAAACCGTACGTGCGGCAGTTTGTCGCAGATCGACCGACACGACGCCAGCCGCTGAACGCTCGCCCCTGATTCTCGACCCCGTAGCTGCCGCAGCCTGCGACCGACGCTTTGGAGTGTGATGATCCGGCATCGTTTTGGTTTTCACTTTGGAGTGCGATGCCCCGGCATCGCTTTGGATTGCGGGGAATCGTCGAATTCGGAACCGTCGTTCGGTTCATTTGAAATCGTCGCTCGCCGAGGGAAACCAAAGCGGTGACCAGTCACCGCACTCCAAAAGTGTCGAGGGCTCGGCACTTTGGAGTGCGATGCCCCGGCATCGCTTTGGATTGCGGAGAATCGTCGAATTCCGAACCGTCATTCGGTTCACTTGAAATCGTCGGCCGAGGGAAAACCAAAGCGGTGACCAGTCACCGCACTCCAAAGGGACCGCGACGAAATTGCGGCGTGCGTTTTTGCACGCTTTGTCGTCGACGGGAGCGATATTGCACACCCCGTGCACACTCGCGCGGCGCTGCGGGAGACGCGTGTCGGATTGCCGGAGTGGTGTCGACGATTCTTCGACGAATTGCGGCCGGCGTTGCTTCAGTCGTTCGGTGGAGACAGTACGATCGGTTCCGCGTGAAGTTGCGGCGTCCGGCCAGGTGAAATTCGCGTCGACGAAAGCAGGCGGCGGTGATTCTGCAAGGGAGGCCAGGTCCGTGCGGCGGCTGGCACGCTTTGTGCAAATTCGACACAGGTCTGGATGAAGAAATGTCCGGATGAAGCCAGGAACTGCGGGAGTTCAAATCATGGGGCTAATGGAAGATCTCGACGCATCAACGGTCAGTCAGATGAATCTGCGGCCGCCGGTGACGATCAGCAGGACGGCAACCGTGCGTGAGGCTGTCGTGGCCATGCGAGCCGCCGGGCTGGGATGTGTTATCGCCGTTGACGAAAACGAAAAGGCCGTCGGCATCTTTACCGAAGGAATCCTGCGTCACGGTCTCAGCGATGGTGCGTCGTATCTGGACGAACCGCTTGAGGATCAGATCGTCGCGCGACTTCCCTGGGTCCTGCCGACAGACTCAGTCCGCATGGTGCTTGAGGCGATGGAGGAGCACAACATCCGGTTCATCGCCGTGCTGGACGAGAACCATCACGTGCTGGGAATCACGGGGCAGAAGTCTCTGATGGAGTTCGTCGCGGAATACTTTCCTCACGAAGTTCTGACGCATGATCCCACCGGTCGGGAAGTATCCGTGAAAAAGGAAGGGGCCTGATATGTCAACTTCGCCAGACGCAAACAGCGGTCGCTTTGAAGACCCGCTGGAGAACTACGATCCTCCCGTGTTCAGCGATCCGATCGAGAAAGCGCTGCACGAACAACCCGTCGAGTCCCTGCAGACTCAGCCGCATACCTGCGTCTTTGCCGACACCTCCGTGCGAGAAACGATGAAGGTGATGGTCGGGCGGCAGATCGCGTGCGTGCTTGTCCAGGAAGATGGAAAGCTGGTTGGCGTCTTCGGCGATCGTGACGTTCTGGACAAGGTGGCGCTGGAATACGACGACGTCATCGACGGACCGGTGCGTGACGTGATGAGCACGAATCCGGTGTTTGTCCACGTCGACGATTCCGCCGCGAAAGCACTGGCGGTGATGGCCGTCAGCGGTTTTCGTCACGTCCCGGTTGTCTCCCCGACGGGTGAACCGGTGGGTGTCGTGAGCCCTCAGCGGATGGCCCGCTTCCTGCTGACGCAACTGCCAGGCTGATCCGGATTCCGCACCGGACCTGTGACTTGATCGGCAGATTCTGCCGAGTGAGTCCGCTTCTGTTTCCGGCCATCCTCCGTCATTCGCGCGCCGCGCTGCGTCCGGTTATACCCCGAGCGGGGCAAATTGAGCTATTCTGGCTCGCGGCATGAAAAGGTGCGAAAAGTATCAGCATTCGCCGCGGCCGGTATAAACCGCTTCGAGCGGATTTGCGTGGTGAGTCGATATGAATGACGTGTCCGCCTGCATTCGGCGGAACTCACCCGAGGAGACGTTCGCGGACCTTCCTTACGATGGTCCGGCGACGTCGTGCCGCACGGCAATCTGAGGAGATCCGGCGAAACTCCGGCGCACCGACGCGCCGTCCCCGGCTGTCCGTCAGGTGCCTGGGAGTTCGGCGATCGCAATTCGCCGAGTCAGATATCGCCGTTCTGACAACAAGGAAGATCATGCTGCTAAATTCCCTGCGACAATTCGCCGCCCGCTGTTCGCGCACGTTCGGCGGCAGACGCCAACGACGACGCGGCGCAACTTGCCATGCGGGCTGGGTGGAAATTCTGGAGCCCAGACAAATGCTGGACGCGACCGGAATCCACGCGTTTCACCGGTCCGGCCAGACGTTCATCACCTGGAACGAAGCGATCAACGTCGGCGGCGAACACTACAACGTCTACCGATATTCCAGCCCGATCACGACCGCGAATCTGTCTCAGGCACAGAAGCTGACTTCGAAGTGGGGACCGCTGGACGACGCCACGTCCGTGAACAAACTGTCCGGTCCGAATTCGCCCGCCACGTTTGTCATCAACGATCTGGGAACTCCGCTTTCCGGCGATCAGGGCCTGTTCGTTCACACAACGGCGGCGGGTAACGGAGGTTCGTGGTATTACGCGGTGACTCAGATCACGAACGGCGTTGAGATCCTGACGATCAACCCCGGTTCGAATGCCACAACGTCGGCCGTCGTCGAATCTCCTGCGGCGCCGGCTCCGGTGCTGGTGTCGTCGGTGAACAACGGATCCGGCCGAGTTTATACGCAGTTCATGGACTACGCTCACTGGAATCCGACATTCCAGGGATATGCCTACAACTATGCCGTTGCGCTTCCGCAGGGCTACAACGGCAACACGGCCTATCCGCTGAAACTGACGCTGCACGCGTACGGCGGCCGGTATGAAGCGCCGCCGGAGGCTCAGTTCGGCTGGCAGGCGATTCAGGTGTTTCCGGACGATCCCGGCGGCGATGCCGGCACGACTCACACCTGGTGGTACGGCTTTGCCGCGGATCACAATTATCAGACTCAGGGGCCGATTCCCGCGAACGGCGTGATCGAAAACTTCACCGAGCAGCGACTGCTGAGAACGATCGACGAAGTCATTGCCAACTTCAGCGTCGATACATCGCGCATCCACGCTCAGGGAAATTCGATGGGCGCTTCGGGAGCCCTTTCGCTGGGAATTCGCTACGGCAACGTGTTCTCCGGCGTCTATGGCAGCCTGCCGATGACGAACTACGCGGCGAGTCCCCTGTTTCAGGAAGACTTTCAAAAGCTGTGGGGAACTCAGCAAAACAACCTTCCCGTCGTCAGCCATGGTGCTCACGCCAGCGCGATCTGGCAATTCGACGGCACCGGCGTCTACAACTGGATGAACCACCAGGAACAGGTCGTCCGCCTGCGCGGGATCGACATGGCGTTTCTGACCTACGGCCAGGGAACCGCCGACACAACCATCGACTGGGCGACTCAGGGTGTGCCGTTCATCGCGGCCCTGTATGCCGGCAACATCGCATTCACCGCCGAAACACGTGCCGGCTGGGATCATACATGGATGGGTTTCTCCGGCATCAATCACGACATGTTCACCGGCGGATTCAGCCATGATCTGGGCGACTACGTCTTCCGGAACGACGTCAGCTATCCCGCACTGAGTCTCGCCAGTGACTCCGGCCCGGTACCGCCGGCCACCAACCAGACCGGCTTCTATAACCTGAGCGTCAACTGGGCGACGTCGTGGAACGCGTTCCATTCGCCGATCGTCGACATGCCGGAGCACTACGAAATCACACTGGCATCGAAGACGTCCGCTCAGACAGCCAACATCACGCCTCGCAATCTGCAGCAGTTGGTCGTGAATCCCGGCAGCACATTTCAGTGGCGGAACATCAATAACTCCACTGCCGCCGTTGTCGCCAGCGGCACCGTGACTGCCGATTCGCAGGGACTGCTGACGATTCCTCAGTTCCTGATCGGGACCGGAGTCGGCAATCGGCTGATTCTTGACTCCGACAACTCATCGACTTCGAAACCTCAGATCACCGCGCCGACCGGTGTGACAACCGACCCGACGCCGACGTTTTCGTGGACCGGCGTTTCCGGTGCATCTTCGTATCGTGTGTGGATTTCCAATCTCAGCACCGGAGCCAGCCCATTCAGCGAAGTGACCGTCAGCGGAACTTCGTACACGCCGACTGCCGATCTGCCGCTGGGACGATACACCGTCTGGGTTCAGGCCAATCTGTCTTCGGGCGGAACCAGCCCGTGGTCAGCGGGAGTCGCGTTTCAGGTCCGGCCGGCTCCTTCGATCCTGACAACAACCGTCGATTTTGAATCGCCGACACCACAGTTCACGTGGACGCCGGTCACGGGTGCGACTCGGTATGAAGTCTGGGTTAACAACCTGAGCACCGGACAGACTCCGCAGGTCAGCAACTCCGGCGTCAGCGGCACATCACTGACACTGCCTTCCCTGGGGATCGGTCGCTACCGCATCTGGGTGCGAGCATTCAACGCTCAGGACGACTACAGCACGTGGTCGCAACCGCATGACTTTCGCGTCGTGACCCGGCCCGTGCTGCAGACTCCGAATTCCGGCAGCTTCACTCAGCCCGCGTCGTTCAACTGGAACGCCGTCGCCGGCGCGACCAGCTATGGCGTGTACCTGCGGTATGTGGAAAACAATGCGACGATCTTCTATCAGCAGGGCGTGACATCGACATCGTTTGCCAATCCGGCAACGCTTGCCGCGGGAGACTACCGCTGGTGGGTGATCGCCAAAGCGGCGGACGGAACAGCGAGCTTCTGGAGTCCGGTCGAAGAATTTTCCGTCGCGGGCCGACCGGTACTGTTCGGACCGTCCGGATCAACCACGGACACGACGCCAACCTTCACCTGGGAAGCATTCGGCGGAGCAGTCCGCTACATCCTGCACGTCTCCAGCCTTGACGGAGCCGGCGTGGTGATTCGGGAAGACTTCCTGACCGCGACATCGTTCACGGCACCGACGCCCCTCGCGTCCGGAAGTTATCGCTGGTGGGTCCAGGCCGTCAGCGGCAGCGGTCAGTTCAGCTTCTGGAGCATCGCACAGGACTTCACCATCGCGTGAGAATGGTCCGTTCGGCGTGATTCGAAGATTGCCGAGCGCAATTCGTCAATCACTGGCTGACAACGCGACCGGTCTGCAGCGATCGGACCTCATCGCCTGCGACTACCGTTTCGGGGCATCTCTTCATCGCCCCTACATGCGTTATACCGCGAGCGGGGCAGAATGAGACATTCGGGCTCGCGGGAGTAAGAAGCGCGAAAAATATCGGCGTCCGCCGCGGCCAGTATAATTCCAGCATCTTTCCAAAAAGTCGCAGAAACCGGGTCCGCAATCGGGCGGCAATGCGATTCCCCGGGGGACCGACCTTCGGGTTTGGATGCGAATTCGAACGCCTGATTCTGCAAGTTTGTGCCCGCTTTTTAGTGGACGAGGTCTGCGATGTGCAGTTTTGAATCCGTCAGTCAGCAAACGACGTTTTCCTGTCCCGGTTACCGCCCGGAGGAATACTCCAGTCAGTTTTCCGTCCCGGAACTTCATCACGCGGCGGTTGTCGTGCGTCGGTTGATGCGGTCAAATTCCGTTCCTTCCAGCCGGCTTCGAGAACGTCTCGAACGCGCCGCGATGGTTCTGGACGCGGCGACTCCCGCGGCAGAAAGAGCGGCGGAGTCACATCGCAGCGAAGTGACCACCCGGATCGCGTCCCGGATTTTGATGAAGCTGGGGATTCGTCGCTGACGATGGCGGCGGATTCCTTCAAGATTGAGGGTTTCCGTGCCACCCGGATTGCTGGTCTCCGTTCGTTCGTCCGCCGAAGCCACTGCGGCTTTGCGGGGCGGAGCCGACATTATCGATGTCAAGGAACCAGCCCTCGGTTCGCTCGGCCGGGCACCAGGGACGACGATCAGCGATATCGTCGACGTCGTGCGAGCGTCAGATCCCACCATCCCCGTCAGCGCCGCTCTCGGAGAACTGCGTGAATGGTCCACGGCCAACGGCGAAGCGTCCGACGATCCGCCGGTCTTCGACGCCTCGCAGACAGACAGCCTGCGCGGGCTGTCGTACGTGAAAATGGGACTTTCCGGAACTGCGCCGCCAGCGCCGGAGAACGAACGGATCGAAGACTGGCGGATTGCCGTCCGGCGCGTTCGACAGTCCCTGCTGGCGACATTGCCTGACAATCATGCGGCGCTGAGTTCGAACGTCCCGGCCATTCCCGCCTGGGTCGCGGTCGCCTATGCCGATCATCAGCGAGCGGCGGCTCCTTCGATCTTCGACGTGCTGCAGGACGCTGTCGCCAATCGACATCCCGTGCTGCTGGTGGACACGTTCACCAAAGACGAAACGACGCTGCTGGACTGGCTGACCGTCGCGCAGCTTTCGTCGCTGAAGTCGGAGTGCCGAGCCGCGGGACTGCGTCTGGCTCTTGCCGGCAGACTTTCTCTGTCGCTGATCCGTGAACTGCGGAATGTCGCTCCCGACATCATCGCCGTTCGAGGCGCCGCGTGTTCGAACAGCGACCGCAACGCCGAAATTAGTGCCGACCGAGTCCGCGAAGTCAGGCACGCAATCGCCGCTGAACACTGGCCGACGTCCGTGCCTCAGCACACAGCGATCGGCAATTGAAGCGCAGCCGCGTGTCCCGATTCGGTCTGATGCAGGACATCGCTCGAAGTACGCTGCGGGCTTGTTGAGCTTCATTGCCGTCGGATTTGTCAGGTTCTGCCGGATCTCAACATCCACTTGCGCGACGGGATTGTCATCGTCAGGGCGCAGTTCGGCGGCGAGGGCAACGTTGAACGTCGCCGGGTGACTTCGGGGCGCGCGGTCCGGCCCTCACCCCGATTTTTCTGCTGGACGCAGAAAAATCTCCCTCTCCCGCTTTGCGGGCGAGGGGACGGTGGGTGGCGTTCGAGGCTAAAATACGCTTTACGGGCGAGGGGACGGTGGGTGGCGCTGCGGGGCGGAAGTCTGAGGCGTTGCGTCCGGCCGGATCGGCAGAGTTCGCTACCGGCGGCGCGCGGCGGCCATCTGGATTTCGCGAGCTTTCGCCATCGCGTCCTCCGCTTCCAGAATCTTTCCGCAGCGCTGCAGGATGACAGACAACTGCGTGAACGAAAACGCGTCGTCCGGAGCCAGTTCCGTGACCTTCGTGGCGTGAGTCACGGCTTCCTGCAGCCGTCCCAGTTTCTGCTGGTGAACTCCCAGAGCCATATGGGTCTGCACGTGATCGGGAGCCACTTCGAGAATCTTCTGCAGCGCGGTCACGCAGCCTTCCAGATCGCCGGCCTCCTTGAGTTTATTGGCGGCGTCGTACAGTTTGTCCGGGTTCGTTTCGTCTGCAGACATGATCTGCTCTCGATCTGGCTGAAGGGTTTCGCGAATGAGTTCGAGTACCCGGTGAATTCGAATCGGGCACCGGTCGGACGCTGTCAGCGGACGGTGCTGCTGTGAGCTGCCCGGCGCCGCATCAGTATTCAGTGGTTGCTTTGGCAGCCTCTGGTCCTGACCGTGAGGTATCTTAGGCACGTGGATTCAGGACTCAACGCGCGCCGGTGGCATTCCTGAGATTGTGCGGTATCGTGCGAAGGTTCCACGTGAAATCTCACACGCCGACAGCAACGATCTGCGATTGAATCCGCCACAGTTGAATCCGCGCGGCGATTCGGTCTTCCCGGTCACTGCCTTCGGCCGGAATTCCTTCCGCCGAATTTCGTCTTCTTCGAAACACGGTACCCTTCGACGATGTCACGTCCGGCCGTCTTCGGTCTCCCAACTTCAAGCGCATGTTACCGGTCGCGAAGGCCGGATTCCTCACCAGGCATTCCATGAAACAGTCGCTGTCCCGACAGGAAGTCGTTCTCGTGCTGCTTGCCGCGGCGCTGGGGCTGCTGCTGCGCTGCGTGGCGACCGATCGGATGGCCATCGAACATTTCGACGAAGGCGTGTACGCGTCCAGCGCATGGTACGACGACGCGACCGGTGAGCCTTATCCCGCTCGGCATCTCTACGCTCCGCCGCTGTTGCCGACCATGATCCGGCTGGCCGGCTGGCTGCCCGGCGGAAATTCCGTCGGACCGTTTCTGCCCGGACTGCTGCTGGGAACTCTGACCGTGCTGGTTGTGTGGTACACGGGTCGTTCGTTCTTCGGACTCTGCGGCGGGCTGGTGGCCGTGTTCCTGGCAGCGATGAGCGACTTTCATGTGCTGTATTCGCGGATGGCACTCACCGATGTTCCGGTACTTTGCTTCATCTGCCTGTCCGTCGTTTTGGGAGCCGGCGGGATTCAGCAGCGTTCGGTTCGCGTGATGGGACTTGCCGGACTGGCGTGCGGTCTGGCCTGGTGGACGAAGTATTCCGGCTGGCTGCCGCTGGCGATCGTCGGCAGCGGTTCGGTGCTTTGGTTTGTCGTAACCGGCCGTCGACAGATTTCGATCGTCACCTTGCTGAAGCTGCTGCTGACGATGGCGGCGGTGGCGGCACTGTGCTTCGCTCCGTGGCTGTGGTCGCTGCAGGATGAAGGAGGTTACGCGGCCGTTGCGCAAAACCACCGAGCGTACCTGAACACTGACGGTTTCAGCGGCTGGCGGCAGCGGCTGGCAAGTCACGTCACGTACCACTTCCTCACTGACAGTTGGTTGTCGGTCGTATCAATCGGCCTCGGCATCGTTGCCGCGGGAAGTCGCCGATGGATGCAGCTTCGCAGTTTCACGTGGAACCGGGCGGCCGAAGGCAATGGACCGCATCAGCTTGTCGGCGACTATCCTTCCGTGACGCTGCTGGCAAAGTTCTGCGCCGCGGCGATCGTGATGACGATTGTGGCGATGGCCATCGGTTCGCTCGGGCTGCTGACCTGCACGGCTGCCGGAGGACTCAGCGGCATGTTTCTCGCGCGGGTTCCGTCGGACCTTCATCGACGCAGAACCGAACAGGATCTTTCGCCGGCTGAAGCAACTTCGCGGCCCTGCACCGAAGCCGATCTGAATGCCGCCGCATTTGTCGACCCGCTGCTGGGAGCCAGCATCGTCATCGCATGGTTCGCCGGGATGTTGCTGTCGACTCCGATGTATCATCCGTTTCCGCGACTGTCGCTGCCGCTGCTGGCATCGGTCTGGCTGGGAGCCGCCGGCGGACTGGCATGGTGGATCGAAGCCAATCTGAACGTCGCTCGGCGAGGTCCCCGGCATTCCGATGAGTCGTCACGTCAGTCAACGATGCGGCAGACCGTGACCGTCCTCGTCGCGGCGGCCGTTGTGTTTTCGCTGTACTCGGCCGGCGGTTTTCGACGCACGCCGGAAGTCTGGGCTGACCGCACGTCGCTGCAAGTCGCGTCGTGGCAGATCGCTCGCGCAGCGCTGGACGACGCGGGGGAAGGTGCTTCCGGTCCGGCACTGCTTCCTTCCGATACCATCATTCGGCCCGACAGCGTTCCGGAAGTTTCCGCCGCCGAACCCGGCGTCACAGTGAAAGTCGATCGCTCGAATCCGCTGGCCGACCTGCAGTCGCCTGAATGCCTGATCTACGCGTTCGGCGAACCGGCCGTGCTGTATCATTTGTGGCAGGCCGGAATCGTCGCTCGTCCGGTGCAGGATGTCACCTTCCCCACCGCTCGGCTTCACGGCGAACCGCTTCCCACGTTTCTGGTCATTGGACCGAATGCCCTGCGGACGCCCGGTTTTCGGAACGATTGGGCTGTTCATCAGGACCGGTTCGAACATGTCACCGACATCCATTTTCGCCCCAGCCTGGTTGTGCTGCTGAACCTGTTCACCGTCGACTGGTTGATGCAGCATTTCGAATCGCAGGAACAGCGCCTCGAACTCTACCGACTGCGACCGACGCACAGCGAAGAGTGACCGACGGACTCCCACCCAACAGCCGTCACACACGAAGATGCCACGCCGCTCGTGCCTCGAAGACGTGTCCACCAGTTTCGCAGATGCACGCAGATTGGTGCCGTCATTCCCGCGCAGCCTGCACCCGCGCAGGCGGGTGGCGGGAACCCAGTGCATTTACCCCGTCATTCCCGCGCAGGCGGGAACCCAGTCGGATCCGTCGTATCTGACATATTGGACCGATCGCCAACCGCGCACGCCCCCGTCATTCCCGCGAAGGCGGCAGTGTTCCGTCCTTCCCGCGAAGGCGGCAGTGTTCCGTCCTTCCCGCGAAGGCGGCAGTGTTCCGTCATTCCCGCGAAGGCGGCGGTGCTCTGTCATTCCCGCGAAGGCGGGAACCCAGTGTCCGCGCACACAACCCACTCGCCGAAACCACCCGCCGCTCTCACCAGTGAGCTGCGCGACGTCAGTCCGCAATCGTCATTCAGCGCTGCGCGAAACCGACGTGCTTCGCTACTCACCGGAATCAATCAGCCGTGAATCACTCAGCACGTGATCACCGCCGAGATCCAGAGTTGCGGTGACCAGAACCTGCCGGCCGCGCGACGGCAACAAGGCGGCTTCCGGAATCGGAATCTGCAGATGGAAGCCGCTCGCGATCAATCCGCGGCTCCACGTGGAACGACACTCCGTGATTGACAGACGGCGTTCCGCGATTGTCGGCGATGACGGTTCGGCGCCCGGCAGAGTCGACAGTGTCACTGTCAGTTCGCCGGCCGCCTTGACGACTTCGGAGTCTTCATCCAGCGGCTGCACCACCACGTTCAGCGTCGCCGGTCCGCCGTCTTCCGGTCGCAGAATTCCGGCCGTCAGTCCGTGAATCCGAATCTGCGTCGCCGATCCCCATGCCGCAGTCACCGGACGTCCGGCCGATGCCAGAGAAATGACTCCGGACTGTTCCGGATCGCTCGTCGGCAGGTTCCTCAGAGCCAGCAGGTCGCGGTCCTGTTTGGCCACGATCTTTTTGGATTCGGCCAGTTCCGATTCCAGCCGGCGAATGGATGCCTGGTGTTCTCGCAGCCTGGTTTCCAGAACTTCCTGACGCGAAAAGCCGCAGCCGATGATCGGCGCAGCAAGCAACAGCGGCAGCCAGATTCGCTGAGCACACGAATGCTGACGCCGCCGACGGTGCGGTCCCAAACTCAGGTTCAGGAACGCAGAATCCGGAAGCGATGATTCGCCCGTTTGCATTCCACTATCCACTGGTGAGCTTGTGCGAGAGCGGTGCAGGCTACCGGAAATCGCAAAAACGCCGCAAGACGAGTCGGGGCGCCAGGAATGCCGATGCAGCCAGCGCCTGGCGGATCATTGCCAACCCAGCGGCCGAAGGTGATTGAAGTTGATGGCGTCCACTTCAAGACTGCCCAGCAGCACGAACAGCGGCAAGTCCGCCGTTATCACCAGGAAGCGGTCTTTGGCACACACTGCGATGCCTGAATCCGTGAGGCCGAAGCGAGTAAACGGAGGGCTGTTGCAAATATCCTTCGATGCCAGCGACTCTTCGCTGCTTCGTGAAATGACCTCGACCAGTTGGGAAAAGACGGGATGCTTTTCCTGCTGGTGAAAGTTCCCGCAGAGATTACTCACTTCGGTCAGAATGTGAGGAGTTGTGACGAGTCGTTCAAACTTCGAAAGAAGGCGTGTCAGCAGCACGAAATCCTGCTTCTCGAACGCATTCGTCCGTTTGAAAGACTCGATCCTTTCGGGGTTGTAGCAGCCCACAACGAGGAGGATCAGGACGCTGGAATCGAGCATCACTCCCTTGCGGGAATACTTCGCGATCAACTCATCCATACCCGTATCATTCGTCACGCAGTTTCATGGATTGAACCTCTCCGGTCTGCCTGTCAATACAGAATACCTTGTAGTCGCGAGTCGACCTTGGACGCAGGAGCGAAGCGGCAGGATCCGGCATCAATAAGTCACCGGCTCGATAGGGGCGATCAAACCCCAGCGTGATGCGCCAGTTGTCGTTCGTGTCGCGTTCAACCTCTTCCAGCAGAATATTCGAGAACTGTTGGTCCTTGTAAACATCCGCAAGAAAAGCTGCCGCAGCTTCAGCAGCCTGTCGGATGTTTACGCTGTGGTCTACTTGTGACATGAGAGAGTCTCAGCGGCTAACGGTTGAAGTACACTGCCGCTTAATACTTCACCAGACGAGCGTTCCGGCGTCCAGTCGAAGACAGCAATCGCGTCCGTCAGTCGGTGCCTGGCCGCATTCAGAACTCGCGGGAGATCAGTTCGCCGGTTGTGTTGCAACCGGTCCACCGCGTGCTACGCATGCGGTTCCGTCATGCTGAACGGGTCCAGGGCTTCCTTCAGCACGTCCGGCGGAAGAATGTTCTGCTCCGTGCAGAGTTCCCGGATCGTCTTACCGCTCTTGAATGCCTCCTTCGCCAGAGCCGCCGCTTTCATGTAACCGATGTGCGGGTTCAGGCTGGTGACCATCGACAGGCTCTTTTCCACCGCCGCTTCGCAGGCTTCTTCGTTGGCTTCCAGATTCAGCACGCAGAATTCGACGAAGGCGTTCACGGCGTTGGTCAGCAGGCGGATGCTTTCCAAAGTCGTGTGTCCCATCACGGGCATCATGATGTTCAACTGGAACTGACCACCGGTGGCCCCGCTGAACGCCACTGTCTGGTCGTTCCCGATGACTCGCGCGCAGACCTGCATCAGCGCTTCGCACATCACCGGATTCACCTTGCCCGGCATAATCGACGATCCCGGCTGCAGGTCGGGGATCTGCACTTCGTAAAAACCACAGCGAGGCCCGGACCCCAGCCAGCGAATGTTGTTGCTGACGTTGAACAGCGTCGTGGCGATGGTCTTCAACTGAGCGTGACATTCAACCAGGCCGTCTCGCTGAGCATTCGCTTCGAAGTGGTCGGCCGCTTCGACAAACGGCACGCCGGTTTCCTTTGCCAGCACTTTCGCCACGCGGGCGCCGAATTCCGGATGCGTGTTGATTCCCGAGCCGACCGCCGTGCCTCCGACCGGCAGTTCCAGCACCGCTTCCATCGCGCGAGTGGCCCGGTTGACGGACAGGGAAAGCTGTCGCGCAAATCCGCCGAATTCCTGTCCCAGCCGCAGCGGCGTCGCGTCGGCAAGATGAGTCCGGCCGATCTTGATGATCCGGTCCCAGTCCTTCGCCTTCGTCTGCAGTTCGTCGCGGAAACGGTCCAGCGCCGGGATCAGATCGCTGTGAATCGACGTCGCCACCGCCACATGAATCGCCGTCGGAAACGTGTCGTTGGTGCTCTGGCCCATGTTCACGTGATCGTTGGGATGCACGGGCTTTTCCGCGGTGAAGCGGTCGCCGTCGAGGATCTCTATCGCGCGATTGCTGATCACTTCGTTGGCGTTCATGTTGCTGGACGTGCCGGATCCGGTTTGAAACACGTCGATCGGAAACTGGTCGTCCAGCGTTCCCTCGGCCACATCCTGACATGCCTGCAGGAGTGCATCAACCTGTTCCTTAGTGAGCGGATTCTTGCCGGTCCCCGTCAGCTTGCCGAGATCTTGATTCGCCGTGGCACAGGCGAACTTGACGCGGCCCATCGCATGAATCATCTCCGGCGGAAGTTCCCAGCCGCTGATCGGGAAGTTCTCCACGGCTCGCTGCGTCTGAGCACCGTAGTAGGCTTCGGCGGGCACCTGAACGTCGCCCATCGAATCAGTTTCATTTCGGAATTCTGACATGTCGGTTCCCGCGCAGAATGAGTAACAGTGTGTTCAACGCGGCGGATGATATCGCGCGAGAACCGATTGGCAACGCGGCCCGGCACAATGACGGAAGCGTCATGCACCAAAGCATCACCCCGAAACCACCCGCCGATCGCGCCAGCGAGCTGCGCGACGTCAGTCCGCACTCATCACCGCCGAACACGCAATTCGCGCCCGAACACGCAATGCGAGCCCGATCACTGCGAAAGCGGATTGACGTCGCGCTGCTCGCCGAAACCACCCGCCAATCACACAAGCGAGTTGCGCGACATGAGTCCGCACTCGTCACCGCCGAACGTGCAGCGCGCGCCCGATCACCGGAACGCGGAATTCACGCTGCGGAGTCGCTCAGTCCGAATTCGTCGATGTCGACGTCTGCCTTTGTGAACATTACCCACTCGTGCTGGCCGCCGTGAGGCGCGAACATCAACGCTCGGAATGGAGCCATCAGCTTTTCAGCAAGGTGTCGGGACCCCTTCGTCAGCGTCATTTCCATAACGCTCGGGCGAGCGAACCAGGCCAGACAGATCTTTGCGTTCTTCAGGCACGATTCGAAATCTGCTTCCGCAACGGCGCAGATGACCGCATCGCTGGTTCGCAGAGCCTCAAAGATCTGCAGTTTCTGCGCCGTGGAGGCTTTGCTGACGGCGTGCAGAGAATACACGTCGCGGACTTCATCCGGAGCGTGCGAATACAGATCTTCGCCGGCGAAGTCAGGCGGGCGGCCGGTCAGACCGGCGTACAGAAAGTTCGCAAACAGAAACGCACCGTGCCGGTCACAAAGCTTCTGCACAACTCCGGCTGCCGACCATGCCGGATCCGCAGGCACATAACGTCGCAGGCATCCGTTCACATCGGCGGAGATCAGTACCTGCCGGATCACGGAGTCTTCAGCCGATTCAGGCGCAGCAGCCACGTCCCGAACTTCCACGCGCAACTGCTGTTCGGTCGTGACAACAAACCGGTCGATGCCGATTTCGATCGTGTCGCCGCGTTCCAGTTCGATGATGCTGTCCAGCGGCTGGCCGTTCAGAACGACAATTCTTCGGCTGCCGGTCAGGCTTTCGGCCAGAAAGCGGTCAGTATCCTGCCACACGCGCAGGCAAACCTGCGGCAGCGCGGGATGCGGAGTCAGTTGCACATCCGCACCGGCCGCCGTTCCGAAATGCAGCGAATGCCACGCCGCCAGCGGGATGACTTCCAGCAGTTCTGACAGCGGACCGACTCGATGAATTTGCAGGGTCATGAACGTCTGATTTTCGGTAAGGAATTCGCGGGAAGGGCGGACATCGGAACTGCGGGACTTCGGCTCCGCCGCGGAGCAGTGGTCGGAGAGTGGCGATTTTGGCTACAAGGCCGCCGGCAATGTTGCCCATTTCGGAGTGCGATGAAGTTCCGGCCAGGTTTCCAGTTCCCGGTCCGGCGTATTGTCAAAATCCCGGGCCCGTTGCCGCAAGTAGACATCGCGGCGAATTTCATCGGGAAGCTTGTCGAACACGCTGTCCGGCGGATGGTCCGACACGCAGATTCCGGCCTGATAGCGCTGGCCGGGATCAAACGACCATTGGGCTCGGTTCCACCACAACCGCACCGCGTCCGGCAGCGGTTCACCGGGCTGATGCCAAAAGTCACGCTCATCTTCCGTCAGATGTTCGGGAGGTTCCGGCGGATCGCCTCGCGGAACCGACGTGCCGGAAATTCGCTCCAGCGCGCGAGCGGCGGCCTGTGACGTGACGGGATTGGAAACGGCGTCGATGATGTCCGGCAGCAGTTCGGCCGCTCCCAGAATTCCTATCGCGTCGGTGGCGGCCGACGCGGTCGCTTCTCGAGACGCCAACTGCCGCAGCAGACCGTGGTCGGACTCGTCGCCGATGACTCCCAGGAATCGGACGGAATTCAGGCACGGCGGATCACCCACGGATCGCATCCGGCAGACCTTCAGCGGCGCAACGCCCGCTCGCGCGGCCGCGCGAAGGACTTCGATGGCATCGCCGCCAGCGGACGCCTGCGCCGCCTGAGCAACAATGTTTCTGTCGTGAACGTCGCCGGATCGCGAGAGCGCCGTGATGGTGGTCAGAAAAAGCTCGTCGTCCGCATGTCGCGTCAGCCAGGAGTGTTCGACGGCGATTGGCAGGCGGTGAAACGACAGGATGTCCAGCAGCGCCGTGCGGCAGCGTGACCGGGAACCGCTGAGCCGCTGCTGCAGGACTTCGACAAGCGGCCCGATGGCTGCCAGCCGCAATCCGCGACGAATGCCTTCCCATTGTTCGGCGTCATCGGGCAGAGCTGCGGTGGCGTTCGCGACGAATTCCGCGTCACCGATTTCCATGGCCAGCAGCGCTGCAGCGGCCGTTTCGCCGGCGGACTCCGCGTCGGTCAGAAGTCGGCCGAAAAGCTGATGTGCAGCGGACACATTCAGAGCCAGAGCTTTCAGATTCGCTTTCGCCCGCGCCGCGCGCAGGCTGTTGAACGGCAGCGAATCAAGCTGGTCAGCCAGAATGCTGAAATGCTCACGAATCACCCAGTCGGTCATCATTCACGTATTTTGAGCGTAAAAGGATCGGTTGCGGCCACACAAACCCGGCCGGCGAAGACTCAGCGGTCTGACAGCATCGGAAACGAGTGCTCAATCACATCGGAGAATTCAGAAGGGAACGAATCTCGGCCCGAAATCTTCTTCCGGGTCAGAGACCGGACGGCCCACGAGGTGCTCATAGAGAAAATCCAGGCGCTGCGGCATCGTCCAATCGTCGTTGTTCAGAATCCTCCTGAGAACACCGTTGCAGAGTTTTGAGCGGCGCTGTTCCGGTGACAGCAGCACCGCAAGGCTCATTAGACGCAGCCGGTCGGTGTCGTCGTCAATTCCGACGGATTCCGCGATCGCTGCCCATGCGGTCAGTGAGGCGAGCAAGAATTCGTCGGTATACCGGCTGGCTTCTCGCGGATAGCGCCACTTCAGTTGCTTCAGCAGAGTCTCATGCATAGCCGGTCCCCTGCGCCGGAATGTCAGGAGCCGACGGAAGATCACGCAGACTTCCGATGTACGCCAGATCCGGAAGGTTCGAAATGAGCTGATTCGCGCCGGAGACAAGCTGACGGCGTTCTTCATTGCTCAACAGTGGACTCAGCCACCACCAGAATCGTGCCCCCTGGAAGCGACAAAAGATCGGATACAACTGCGATTCCGGGCCGTTGGGAATATCGGGCAGATCGTCGTTCCAGAGATTGATCGCGTAAAGGTGCAGATCCCAGTCACTCAATCGCGGCTTCCCCGCGCTGCGAGTGCGCGCGTCGAATTCGTCCGCGTTCACGGAACGGTCGAAACGTTCTCTGGCGTCCTGCTGAATGGCGGCCGGAACACAAAGACGTTTCCAGTCCCCGGAATCGCGTCGGGCTTTGCGCAATACGTTCGTCCAGGCTTCCAGTGCCGGATATTCGTGGTGAGACTGACAGTAGATTTCGGTGAACCACTTCCTGAATACTCCGCCGGGGTCCGCAGACCGTTCGGCAAGAAAATCGAAGACACGTGCGACGCGAACAAGCACAGCGTCGAAGTCATGCTGCTGCTCCGTTCGCTCCACACGAATGAAGTCCCGGAGCCCGCTGACAAGCTGTTGACTGTCGACACGGTCCAGGCCGATCACGTCGTGGAACGGCACGGTAAAGTCCAGGCTGCACAGCATGATCGCGCTGGTCAGGCGGCTCAGTTCCAGGGATTCATCGATGGAAGTCAGCTCACTCATCGGATTTCTGCCACATCGTGAATCGAACTACGGAATTGCCATCGCAGCGCTCCACGCGGCTGCGGTTCCTGTTCCCAGTGCCGCTTCACCGAACGGGCCGTCGAACGGTATGATGGCCGCGGCGACGGTACCCACGGCAAGAATTCCGGCACCGACGATCAGTGTTCCCTTCAGAAGTTTGGAGCCCCAGCCGCTGGATTGCGTCCGCGGCGCAACCCACTGAGGCCCCTTCCAGTCCGCGGGCTGCGGCAGCGGCTTGTTCGCCCACTCGCGCGCGTTGGCCGGAGGCGGCGGCCCGCCCTTGCACTTGTCGTCGTACTCGTCGAGCGACTTCTTCAGGTTGTTCTGCTGTGTCGAAATCTCCTTGTTGTGCCGCATCCAGGAATTCGAACCTTTGGAAAATCCAAGTTGCGGATTCGGACCGCGATCAAACGGAGCGTTCGGGGCGCCGGCACTTCCAAGTCCGCCGCCAAAGATCTGCTGGCTGAATCTTTCCGCGAGTCCCCGGATGCCGTTCACTTTACCGGTCACGCCTTCACCGATCAGATTCTTGATGTGCTCCAGCAGCGCCGCACAGCCTTTTTCCAGATTCGTCTTCATCAACTCCAGAATCTTCTGCAGCAGCCCCGCAGCATTCACCGTGTTCTGGTGATTGTGAAACATCTTGTCCGTCAGCCGGCACGCTCCTTTGCCTTCGAGTTTCACGTCGAACGAATACGTGATCCACGTGGCTTCCTTGATGAATGTGCCGGACTTGACTCCACCGCCGACTCCGGCTTCGTCGCCGGTACTTTTGAAGAATTCCGATCCGTACTTCGCGCACATGTTGCCGCCGTCGGCGTGGATCGT